>DATDHL010000090.1:0-7599 GCA_036521575.1 Edaphobacter sp.
GCTGTGAATTCTTCATTTCCTTGGATTTTTAGGCTGTTTCAATAGGGCGCTTATGCTGCATCAGGTGCGGTGCAAATTTCTCTGACGAAAGTATTGCCAATCGTATTTCGATAGGCTTAGTATCCCTCTCGGCTTCGGTACAGTTCGCATATCGCGCACGCGCCAGAATCCAAACCATTACGAAATGAAGCGTTTCCAGACAACTTCCGTTTCAGTGTGAGTATGACAAACAACTACCCTGATGGGGCGGTCAGACCCCTCAGCGTGTTTTGGAAGGTAACGACATGGCATGGTACGCCTACTGTATTGCAGAGAGACAGGCCTTTCCGGAACTTTGCCGGCACCGCCGCCCGATGCCCCTCACAGGAGTTTCGGGTTTATTCGGTAATCAAACATTCCTTTTTCCAGCCAGCGACCTGGCCGTGATCGTCTCCGAGCACACGCCCGAAGATAGTGAACGGATGGATCAACAGGCTGCGAAGGACCACGCCCGGGTCATCGCTGAATGCTTCAAGCACTCAACTGTTCTGCCCTTTCGGTTCAATACAACATTTGCTGACGACGACGCGCTGCGCCGCTCGGTTCGCTCTAACCAACGTCACTTTATGGCTAACGTAGAGCGTCTGCGCGGTAAGGCGGAGATGCACCTGAAGGTCCTCGTGGACGACACGTGCCCCGGCAATTCGGCTCGGGACATGACGGTCGGCCAGCAATACCTGACCAGCCTGCGGGAGAGCGCAGCCCGGCAACGGGAACGCCAATCGAAGGCTCGCGCACTCTCGGTCCAGATGCATCGCATGTTCCTTCCTCTTGCCGAGGAGATTACATGCAAGCGGATGGATTCGGGAAAGATGCTTCTGGATATCGCACACCTGATCGATAACAAGACGGTGGAGCGGTACCAGAACAAGTACACCTCCGCTACACAGCAATTGAAGGAGTGCCGCATGCAGTTGTCGGGCCCGTGGCCTCCGTACCACTTTGTGCACCGCTCAAGTTCGCAGCAGCACGCTTGAGTCTGTCGCGCTCTCCTTTTCCCGATCGGTTGATTGGGAGAAGGGGAGGGCAATGGAAGTGGTTTAGATGTCTGTTCTCTACGACAAATCCTGATTTCAGAGCAACCTTTTCCGAGGTGCCACCTTACCTTATGGGTTTGTGCATAAGGGATTTCGGACTACCTTTTGGCGTCTCCAATGCATCGCACTAGGACGGTCCGATATGGCATGCATTGAATGTCGTACGTTCCCGTGTGACTGTCCAAGGAGAATTTGCGTATGAATCGCAATAAGAAAGTCTTTTCAGCCCTTCTTATGATGGGGCTTTGCAGCGTTGCTCCGTCGGTGCTGTTTTCCCAGGAACCGAATCCGACCTCCCAGATGCCATCCGCGCAGACTCGGGAGGAGATCAAGAAGCAGGATAACGGTGTCTATTTGTATCGCGTGAATGTGGTGCAGCGCGATCTGGATGCGGTGAACTATGTGCATCGCAGCGGCTCGACGAAGATTGCCTTCAAAGGAACGGTGCTGCTGCCCTTGGCGAAGGGCGAGGCTAAGGTTACCAGCGAGCGCGGGGGCCTAACGATTGAGGCGAAGTTTGAGGGGTTGACGCCTGCCAATGGCTTTGGGCCGGAGTATCTGACGTATGTGCTGTGGGCCATTACGCCTGATGGGCGGCCAAATAATCTGGGTGAGGTTCTACCGGCTGGTACGAAAACCAATATCGAGGTGACGACGGCATTGCAATCGTTTGGGTTGATTGTGACGGCGGAGCCTTACTTCTCGGTAACGCAGCCGAGTGACTTGGTGGTGTTGCAGAACGTGATCATCCAAGATAAGACGACAGGCGTGCTGGAGAAAGTGAATGCGCACTATTCGCTGCTGGCGCGTGGGGCGTACGCCGATACGGAAGGGTCGAAGACGGTTGCGAATCCCATTACGCGGGATGAGAAATCGCCGCTCGAGCTTTATCAGGCTTATAACGCGGTGCGGATTGCGCAGGCGGCTGGAGCTGACAAGTATGCTGCGGACATTATGGAGGAGGCGAACCGGGATCTAAAGAACGCCGCCGATATTGACAGCAATAAGAAGCCGGACCGCAAGATGGAGATCACCTTCGCGCGTCAAGCGGTACAGCGGGCTGAGGATGCCCGGCTAGTCACGCTGCGGAAACAGGCGGCTGAGAGGCAATTGAACGCTGAGATTGCCAAGCGGAATGCACAGAATCAGGCGCAGCAGTCTGAGTTGCAGAGCCAGCAGGCGCAGCTTGAGGCTGAGCGAGCGCGTGCAGCGCAGGCCGAAGCTGATGCGCAACGGGCTCGTGCCGAGGCGGCGGCGGCTGAGGCCAACAAGAGCGCTCAGAGTGCAAATGATGCTCGCGAGCGGCTGCGGGGACAGCTCAATAGTGTGCTGGCGACTAGTGAGTCTGCGCGTGGGCTGATCGTGAGTATGTCGGATGTGTTGTTCGACACAGGCAAGTACACGCTGAAGCCGGATACTCAGATCAGTCTGGCGAAGGTGTCGGGAATTTTGCTTTCGTACCCGGGACTGAAGCTGCAGGTCGAGGGGTACACGGACAGCGTGGGCAGCGATGAAATGAACCAGAAGCTCTCGGAGAATCGTGCGCAAGCGGTGCGGGACTTCCTGGTAAAACAGGGGGTTCAGCCGGATGGCATTACGGCGGCGGGCTTTGGCAAGACGAGGCCAGTGGCCGACAACAGTACGGCCAGCGGACGCCAGCAGAATCGGCGTGTGGAGATGGTGGTCTCGGGCGAGGCGATTGGCGTGCATGAGGGCGCTCCCGCTGCCACTGGAACGGCTTCGCCTCAGCCGTAGGTTTCATCCATTCGTAAAAAACGGGAGGCTGGCTGATGCGGCCTCCCTGTTTTTGGTTATAAGAGATGTATGTCATCTCTCACTGGAAAGACTGTTCTGATTACGGGCGCAAGCTCAGGAATTGGCAGGGCAACCGCATTCGCTTTCGCGCGGGAAGGTTGCAGTCTTCTGCTTTGTGCTCGGCGGCTTGATCTGCTGGTGAAGCTGCAGCAGGATTTGGCGGCGGGCGATGCGCCTGCTACACACGTATTTCCGCTTGATGTTCAGGACCGTGCGGCGGTTGAAGAGGCGATCTCCAGCTTGCCGGAGGAGTGGAGCCAGATCGATGTGCTGGTGAACAATGCCGGTTTGAGCCGAGGCCTTACCAAGTTGTATGAGGATGACCCGCAGAACTGGGAAGAGATGATCGACACCAACGTGAAGGGCTTGTTATACGTCACGCGCGCTGTGGTACCGGGCATGGTGGAGCGCGGGCGCGGCCACGTCATCAATATGGGGTCGACAGCGGCGTACATCACCTATGCGAACGGGGCGGTTTATTGTGCGTCCAAGGCGGCGGAGAAGGCCATCAGCGATGGGTTGAAGATTGATCTGATGGGGACGCCGGTGCGGGTGACCTCGGTCGACCCCGGGATGGTTGAGACGGACTTCAGCGTCGTGCGGTTTCGCGGGGATGAGGAGCGAGCGGCCAAGGTGTATCAGAACATTACGCCGTTAAAGCCGGAGGATATTGCGGAGGCGATCGTCTGGGCGGCGAGCCGGCCTGCGCACGTCAATATCCACAACATCGTGATGACGACGATCGATCAGGCCAACTCAGTGGTCTTCCACAGGCACAGCTGAACGGCGCAGAGCAGGCAGACACAAGAGGGCTATCTTCCCATGCGACCGCGCGCCGTGCGGTCTACATGTGGACGGTCCAGCCCAGTTCGGCCAGCTTCTCCTCGATGTCGGCCAGTGCGTAGACGAGCGCAGAACGACGGTGCGGGCTGGATGTCCGCTCCGAGAGGATGCGTTCGCGCTGCAGTTCGAGGGCCTGGAGCCGGCGTTTGCGTTCGGCGGCTTCGGCGGTGGCCTCGGCGGCGGTCGGTTTTGGAGAAGCGGCCTGCGATTGCTGTTCTTCCACGGATTTACTCTCCCATCCACGCGACATGCACTTAGTTTACGCCGCCCGGTCCGGAACCTTGCTGAATTTGCGCCGGAAGTACCTTATGCTGCATCTTTAGGAACACTCCAAATGGAGGTGGGGCTGTATGCGCGCTTTTCAAGTGACACAGTTTGGTCTGGAATATCTGAATCCTGTTGAGGTGCCTGAGCCTCCCGTAGTGCCGGGAATGGTGTTGATTCGGGTCCATGCTGTTTCGCTGAACTACCGCGATCTGTTGGTGGCGAAGGGGTTTTACAACCCGAAGATGCAGCTGCCGCGAATTCCATGTTCGGACGGAGCAGGCGAGGTGATCGCGGTCGGGGATGGGGTGACGCGGGTGAAGGTGGGGGACCGGGTGTGCGGCATCTTTATGCAACGATGGCTGGATGGGCCGCTGACGGCGGAGAAATCGAAGGCAGCGTTGGGTGGCGACGTCGACGGGATGCTTGCTGAGTATGTGCTGCTCTCTGACGACGGAGTAGTGCGTTTTCCGGAGCATCTGAGCTATGAAGAGGCAGCTACGCTTCCGTGCGCGGGGGTGACGGCTTGGAACGCGCTGCATCACGGGGGGGACCCGGCCCGTCCGCAGCAGCCAGGAGAGACGGTGTTGATCCAGGGGACGGGCGGGGTCTCGATCTTTGCTCTGCAGTTTGCGAAGCTGCTGGGGGCGAGGGTAATCGGAACGTCGTCGAGCAAGGAGAAACTGGCTCGAGCCTACTCTATGGGGCTCAATGCGGGTTGCAACTACCGTGAGCGGCCGGAGTGGTCGAAGTGGGTGGCCGAAGCGACCGATGGACTGGGCGCGGACCGCATTATTGAGGTCGGAGGGGCGGGGACGTTTGGCCAGTCGTTGCGTGCAGCCCGGGTTGAGGGCATGGTGGCGCAGATCGGGGTGCTCTCAGGAGCCACGACCGCCGAGCCCCTTGCGCTGACGCCCATCCTGCATAAACAACTGCGAGTGCAGGGGATCTATGTCGGCTCACGTGCGATGTTCGACGAGATGAATGCGGCGATTGCAGATGCACGATTGCGTCCGGTGGTGGACAAGATATTTGCATTCGATCAGGCCGGGGAGGCGTTCGCTCATATGCAGTCGGGGGCGCATTTTGGCAAGATCGTGATCCGGGTTGCTGCTGCTTAAGCCCATCGCATGAAACAATGAAGGCTCGCCCTTCGTCATAAACACAAGCTCACCCGGAGAAGGAATACTGTTATGTGGATTGTTCGACTGGCACTCCGGCGACCGTACACCTTCGTCGTCATGTCAGTGCTGATTCTTGTTCTTGGCATCGTCAGTATCGAGACGATGAGCACGGACATCTTCCCTACAATCGACATTCCCGTTGTCACGGTGATCTGGACCTACTCCGGCACTAGTCCCGACGAGATGGAGAAGCGCTTTACGACGATCAGCGAACGCTCGATGACGACGGCCGTCAACGACATCGAGCACATTGAGTCGCAATCGGTCAGCGGTATCTCCATCATCAAGGTCTTCTTCCAGCCGGGCGCGAAGATTGAAGCGGCGGTGGCGCAGGTGACGGCTGTGAATCAGACCATTCTGCGCATCCTGCCCCCTGGGACAACGCCGCCGTTCATCCTTCAGTTCAGCGCGTCGAATGTGCCGATTCTGCAGGCGGTGCTTTCGAGCGATAAGTTATCCGAGGCCGATCTGTACGACCTTGGCCTGAACTTTGTGCGTACCCAGCTGGCCACGGTGCAGGGAGCGCAGGTGCCGGCACCCTACGGAGGCAAGGCACGGCAGATCATGGTTGACCTTGATCTGGGCCAACTCTACTCGAAGGGGCTTTCGCCGACCGATGTAGTGCAGGCACTCACGGCGCAGAATCTGATCCTTCCAGCCGGAACGGCGAAGGTGGGGACGACCGACTACATCGTCCGAACCAACGCCAGTCCTACGGTTCTGGCGCAATTGAACGATATCCCCATCAAGAGCTCGAATGGCGCGATCGTCTATATACGCGACGTAGCGCAAGTGCATGAGGGTTTTGCGATCCAGCAGAACATTGTCCGAATCAACGGCCAGCGAGCGACGCTGCTGACTATTTTGAAGGCGGCTTCTGCCTCGACACTAGACATTGTCAAGCGCGTGAAGATTGCGTTGCCCAGAATTGCAGCGGGCTTGCCGCCGGAGCTGAAGATCACGCTGATGTTCGATCAGTCGATCTTTGTGCGCGCCGCTCTGCAGGGCGTGGTTAAGGAAGCAGCTATCGCAGCCACGCTGACCGCGCTGATGATTCTGCTCTTCCTCGGAAGCTGGCGCAGTACGGTGATTGTGGCGATCTCGATTCCTCTGTCGATCCTGACTTCGATCATTGTGCTGAAGGCTTTTGGGCAGACGCTGAATACGATGACGTTGGGCGGCCTGGGTCTCGCGGTCGGCATTCTGGTTGACGACGCGACCGTCGAGATCGAGAACATCCACCGCAATCTGGGACAGGGCAAAGAGATCGAGCCGGCCATTCTGGATGGTGCCGCGCAGATTGCAGTTCCAGCCTTCGTCTCCACGCTGGCCATCTGCATCGTGTTTGTTCCGGTCGTGTTTCTCTCAGGTGCGGCGAAGAGTCTGTTCACGCCGCTGGGCATGGCGGTTGTGTTCGCGATGCTGGCCTCGTATCTGCTCTCGCGCACGCTGGTGCCAACGATGGTGAAGTTCCTGCTGGCCAGCGAGGTCGAGATGTATCAGGACCACGAAGCCGGACACCAGGAGGTCCCGGCAAATGCCAACTGGATCTGGCGGATACATTTCCGCTTCAATGCAGCCTTCGAACGGTTTCGTGCGCGCTATCGTGGCGCGTTGGACTGGGCGCTGGCGCACGCTGGATTTTCATTGGGTTGCTTTGGGCTGTTCATCATTCTTTCAGCCTGTCTGATCCCCTTTATCGGCCAGGACTTCTTTCCCAATGTTGACGCCGGGACCTTTCGGCTGCATGTACGTACACCACCAGGCACGCGTATCGAAGAGGTAGAGAACGTCTTCAAGGATGTGGAGGCGACGATTCGCGAGGTGGTGCCGGCGAACGAACTCGCGATGGTGCTCGATGATATCGGCATACCGAACGGCGCCTTCAATCTGGCCTTTGGAGACGGCAGTCTGACCGATGTGCAGGATGGCGAGATTCTGGTTGCATTGACTGAGAAACACCATCCCACGCCGCGCTACCGAGAACTGGTGCGCGACAGGCTGCACAAGAAATTTCCCGATGTAGTGTTCTACTTTCAGGCGTCCGACATTGTGAACCAGATTCTGAACTTCGGCCTTCCCGCGCCGATCGACATTCAAATCAGCGGACGACAGTTCTATCAGAACTACGCGCTTGCCCAGAAGATACAGCAAGATGTGGCCGGCGTTCCAGGTGCAACAGATGTTCACATCAACCAGGTTGTGTATGCGCCGGAACTGCACGTGAATGTCGACCGCAGCAGGGCTCAGCTTATCGGACTGACTGAGGGCAGCGTCGCCAACAGCATGTTGTACGCCCTTGCCGGTAGCGGGCAGGCATCCCCGAACTATTGGTTGAACCCGCAGAATGGCGTTAATTACTCGGTTGTCGTGCAGACTCCGCAGTACAAGATCGATTCTGTGGACGCGCTGAAGAA
>DATDHL010000091.1:0-1913 GCA_036521575.1 Edaphobacter sp.
GTCGAGATCGTCTCCGGCATGCAGGAACTGGCTGAGACCGAGGGTATCTTCACTGAGACCGCAGGCGGAGTCACCACGGCCGTTACCGCGCGTCTTTACGCCCATGGCCGCATCTCTCCCGACGACCTCACCGTCACCTGCATCACTGGCAACGGACTCAAGACGACTGATGCGCTGACCGGACACTATGTTGAGGAGCGTGCCGTTCGTCCACGTCTGGCAGACTTCGATGCCTACCTGCGAGAGCTGGATGGCACAACCGAACCCGAACTGGTTGCCGCAGGAGGAACCATCTAATGGCCATCAAAGTTGTGCTCCCCACCGCTTTCACCCGCCACACTGATGGCCGCAAACAATTCGATTCGACAGCCACGAATCTGCCAGGGCTGATCGCCGACATCGAACAGACGTTTCCTGCGCTGGGAACGCAGATCAAGGATGACGACGGTAAACTGCGCCGCTTCATCAATATCTACGTCAACGACGAAGACATCCGCTTCCTCGGCGGGGAGACTTATTCGTTCCAGGATGGCGATGAGGTCATGCTGATTCCTTCTATCGCGGGTGGCATCGTCTAAGTCGACCTCTGGCAAAGAAAGAAATATAAGACAAGAGGCATGCTGAGTATTCCAGCACGCCTCTTGTTTTTGCTTTGTGCCATAGTTTTGGAGACGAGCAACGAA
This sequence comes from Edaphobacter sp., assembly GCA_036521575.1. Lineage (GTDB taxonomy): Bacteria > Acidobacteriota > Terriglobia > Terriglobales > Acidobacteriaceae > Edaphobacter. The sequence goes on from DATDHL010000091.1 coordinate 684, forward strand.
TCCGGCAGATCTACTCTCTTATCTGCTAGCTGTGGCCACGGCCAACTCCAGTGATAAGAAGGCAGGTACTTCTATGTTTCTCATTCTCGCGCTTGTGCTGCTCGTACTTTGGCTTGGTGGTTTCTTCGTCATGCACGTAAGCAGCTTCCTCATTCATCTGCTTCTTATCCTTGCTGTGATCTCTTTGATCATGAACTTTATTGGCCGAAAACGAGTTTAGTTAGAGATCAGCAAACTATCACGCGTGGAACAGCAAGAGGCCGAGCCTAAATGGACTCGACCTCTTCGTGTTTATGGTTGTTCTGAGAACTACTGGTGAGCCCGAGGCTGAGGGATGTCGAGCTCGGCAGGAATAACCGAAGCCGCCAGTCCTTCCGGGGTCTCTTCCTTCAGCTCTGGAAGTTTGCCCTCCAGCGCAATCTGCAGCACCTGGTCCATCTCTTCGACGAAATGCAGCTTCATGCTCGTCTTCAGGAGTTCCGGTAGATCGGGCAGGTCTCTCCGGTTCTCTTCCGGCAGAATTGCCTCGAAGATGCCTGCGCGATGCGCTGCCAGCAGCTTCTCTTTGAGGCCGCCAATCGGGAGCACCTTGCCACGCAGTGTAATCTCGCCGGTCATGGCGATGTCGCGCCGCACCTTGATCTTCGTCAAGGCGCTGGCCAGTCCGGTCGCGAGCGTGATGCCGGCTGATGGGCCGTCCTTGGGAATCGCACCCTCCGGTACGTGGACGTGAATGTCGACGTTACGGTAGAAGTCCTTCGCAAGGCCGAGATGATGTGCTCGCGAACGGATGTAGCTTAGAGCAGCCTGTGCTGACTCCTGCATTACATCGCCGAGCTGGCCAGTAGCGGTCATCTTGCCCTTGCCGTCGAGCACCTGAACCTCAGTCTGCAGGATCGTGCCGCCCATCTCCGTCCACGCAAGACCCGTGACCAGGCCAACTTCGCTCTTCTCGTGCACCTGCGAATCACGGAACTTCGCCACGCCCAACAGATCGCCGATGTTCTCACCTGTGATGGTTTCGGTGTAGTCCGCCCCGTTCTTCACGACGCGCCGTGCCACCTTCCGGCAGACGTTGCCGATCTCGCGCTCGAGATTCCTGACACCGGCCTCGCGGGTGTAGGCGCGGATGATCTGCTTTAGCGCATCGTCTTCGAAGACGACCTGCTGCTCCGTCAGGCCTGTGCCCTCGCGCTGCTTCTTCACCAGGTACTGCTTGGCGATCTCGAG
>DATDHL010000092.1:0-2274 GCA_036521575.1 Edaphobacter sp.
CGGCGCCTCCTGGCCAGACGACGCAAGACGAGAGGGAGAGACGGATGGCTGGATAACTGATCCCGCGGAGACCCAGTCCATTGCGAAGCCTGCTCCAGAGCCCTGATCAAGAATGGGCTGCAGAGAATCAAGAACGGCACCCCATGGACCACTGGGCATCGCCTGAGCGAAGCGGGCGAGCACAGGTGGAGGAAAGTAACTAGGGTTCAGCAGCCAAATATTTGCGTCAGGATGAAAGCCGACTGGTCCAGACAGGAGTGTCGTGCCAAGGCCAGGGATGTAGACGACTTCCTGTTGTGCGATACGGACAAGCATACGTGTGCCGAGTTGGTCGTAACGCGGTTCGCGCCAAAGGCGACCTGCTTCCAAGAGTGAATAGGCGATCCACAGATCGGCGTCAGCGGCAGGATTTTGGTCGAGGATCTTCCAGCTTCCATCAGGGCTCTTTCCCCAACTCCAGGCAGGAAGACGCTGGGTGAGGTCGCCGCCGGCGAGGTTAACCTCAGTCCAGTTCAGGAGCTTGTCGAAGCGGGGTCGATCGTTATCAACGAGTGCGAAGAACATCGCGTAGGACTGGCCTTCACTTGTGGTGCGGTCCTGTGCGCTGTGATCGATGACCCTGCCCTGAGAGTCGATCATGCGACGTGTATAGCTCTCCCACAACGGCCACGGCTGCTGGGCGCGGCAACCGACTTCGAACATGACGCCGAGCGCGAGACCAATCGCGATAAGACTCGACAGAGTTTTTCGGAAAGGGCGTTTGAGTGGTTCGAAGCGGATCAACGCCATGAGGTCTCTCCCCTTGAAGGGCCCATGTATAGCTAGATGTCTCCTTGCAGGCGAGCACGAGCGCGTCTGCGCAGGAGGGCCCGGAGAATCGCAGCCATCAGGAAGCAAAAGATCATCGTGGATATGACCATCAGCCACTGAAACTCGGAGAAGAGCATATTGAGCCGAATCCACAGTGAGAGCGACCCTACCCAGTAGATATCATTGCCAATCCGGTAAGAGGAGAATCGCTTGCCATGCAACACACTGACCGATTGGGAGATGTCGGAAGACTGCGAGGTCTTGAGGAATACTGATAGGAAGTTGGGAACGACCGTCTTATCGCGCAGTGCGACGATGACAACAGAGCGGCTCGACCCGCTGGGCCATTCAATCCCTTCGATGAGAGCGTCGGGGAGTCCGCCTGCGGTTTCGAGCTGGCCGGACTGGATGCGATCAGAGCTGCGTACCTTCCACCATGCATGCTGCAACCGGGCAAAGAAGCCTTGCGTGTCCTGGATGTGGAGGCCACTACCATCGATCATCACCGGCAACAATGGGTTGAGCTTGGCGAGGGCGGGTTGGTCGTCGACCGTGCCGATTACGAGATAGTCCTTACGATGGTCCGTCTTCATACCCTCAGCGTTGGTCACGGTGACGTTCACCACGGGGTAGCCGGTCTGGCCGCTGAAGTGTCCCATTAATGTCAGGTAGGTCTCGATCTCCTCCGGGCCGGGATTATCCGGCAGAACAACGGCGGTATCGGTCAGGTCGGCCCTGCGGGTAAAAGGATAGCCGGCGTTTGAGAATAGCTCGAGGTTCGGCATTACTGCCCAATGTGGGATGTCGCGAATATCCAGGAAGGAGTCTTTAAGGACGGCGCCTTGGAGATTGTAGGGTGCAGTGTCCTCACATCTTCCTTTTTTGGCAAGCAGGAAGATGAACTGCATGAGCATGGTGTTGGAAAACGGACGCATGTTCGCGACGGGAATCGGAACGATGGTCTCGAGGTGGGCCGATGCTTTCTCTGTGTGTGGCAGAGGAGTCGAACTGACGTAGGCGTCGTTGATGTACACCTGCATCGTGCTCTCGTTTGAGATCGGGATGCCGTTGTAACGATAGCCGAGGTGGAAGCCAAGATTCCGCATGGCGCCGTAGTAGAGGGCGGGTGGAACACGCATGTAGACCCGCACGGGTCCTGAGCCGTCGGTTTGAAGATCGGCTGTCTGGGCAATATCGCCAAGGTAAGTGATCTTCTCCGTGCTCATCCAGCGCGGGGCGTCATCAGGTTGCCGGGGTTCGGGCAACTTCAACGAAGAGACGCGAACCTGATCGCCATGCAGCATGTCTCGCTGCAAGGCCATTGCCATCGCTGCGGTTAGCAAATCGTCCGGATTGTCGCCGGTCAATATAAGAAGCTTGGAGTAGGGATCGATCGGATTGGACCGCATCGCGATCGTTGGACCGGAACTGGCGCTGATTTTGAGCGCGGCGGGAAGTTCCGCT
>DATDHL010000093.1:0-2810 GCA_036521575.1 Edaphobacter sp.
GTGGGTTCAGCACAACATCGCCGCATTTGGAGGCGACCCAGACAAAGTGACCCTCTTCGGTGAATCGGCAGGCGGAGGCTCCGTGCTCACGATGATGACCTCTCCTCTCTCGCGCGGTCTCTTCCAGCAGGCCATCATTGAGTCGGGTGGAGGACGCGATGGCCTCGGCGGTATGCCGCTGCTCAGCGTAGCCGCCAACGGCAAGACCTCTGCCGAGTCCTCGGGTCTGGCCTTCGCGCAGTCCAAGGGCATTGCAGGGTCAGATGCTGCCGCGCTTGATGCCCTTCGCAAGCTCCCGGCGGACGCAATCGTGGACGGTCTCAACATGGCAAGCATGTTTCAGGCGGCCAAAACGTACTCCGGTCCTATGATTGACGGCAAGATTGTCGTTGAAACTCCTCAAAGCGCCTTCCTTGCCGGCCACCAGATAAAGATTCCCGTCATGATCGGGGCAAACAGCCGGGACATCGGCTTCTCTTTCGCCAAGACCTTGCAGGAGGTCGTCGCTCCTTTCGGAGCCAATCAGGACCGCGCACTAGCCGTATATAACCCTGACAATTCCACCGACGCGAGGGTCGTAGGAACGCGCGTGTCGGCAGACCGCATCATGGTCGAACCTGCCCGGTTTATCGCGCAGGAAGTCGCCGCCTCCGGTCAGTCCGCGTATCACTACCGCTTCTCCTACGTCGCAACCTCGATGCGCAAGGAGTGGGACGGGGCTCCGCACGCAACCGAGATCCCCTTCGTCTTCGACACGGTGAAAGCTCGCTACGAAGCAGCACTGGACCCGGCCGACGAAGCGATCGCAAGGACCGCCAATTCCTATTGGGCCTCGTTCGCCAAAACCGGCGATCCTAACGGAGCTGACCGTCCCCATTGGTCACCGTACGCACGCCAAACCGATATCGTCGTGGACTTCACCAACACGGGAGCCGTCGCAACACCCGACCCATGGAAGGCGCGGCTCGATCTGACTGAACAACTGGCAACTGCGAAGCCGTAGATCCCGACGGGCGCTTCGAGCTAGGAAAACAAAGTATCAGCCTACCTCGAAGCGCTCCAGCGGCGATATACGAACAGCACCAGCATCTCATCCCCGCAAACGCGATATCCTAATAAACGTGGCTCACTCCGCGACAACCGATCACGTCTTAGCTCCGGCCAAAGCCACGCCGACGCTCCTTGCCGACTACGCGACCCTCTTCAAGCTCCGCGTCTCCACCATGGTCATTATCACCGCGGGAGCAGGCTTCTACCTCGGCTCGCTTCGCAGCGGAATCAGCCCCTTCCATGCCGGGTTGATACAGGCTCTCGCCGGGATCGCCGTCGTCACCTGCGGCTCCAGCGCACTGAATCAAGCCTTGGAGCGCCGTACCGACGCGCACATGCGTCGCACGTCGAACCGGCCCATGGCAGCTGGACGCATATCGCTCGCCCACGGCCTCCTGCTCGGATTCGCTGCCATCTTTCTCGGCTCGCTCTACCTCGCTTACACGACGAACCTCCTTACAGGAACCCTGACGCTCCTCACGGCCATTGGCTACGTCGGCATCTACACGCCGCTCAAGCGCATCACCCCCATCAACACCTTCATCGGAGCCTTCCCCGGAGCACTCCCTCCCCTCATCGGCTGGACTGCTGCACGCGGCGTGATCGAGTGGCCCGCTGTTGCGCTCTTCGCCATTCTGTTCGTCTGGCAGTTTCCGCACTTCATGGCCATCGGCTGGATGTACCGCGACGACTACGCCGCCGCCGGAATCCGCCTCACTCCCACACAGCCCGACGCGCAGGACGCCGCCCGGTCCACCGTCATTCAGTCCCTCTTCTACGCCGTCCTGATGATTCCCGTCAGCCTGTGGCCCACCTGGCTTGGCACTACCGGGAACTTTTACGCCGTCACGGCCACGATCCTCAGCGCCGGATATCTCTGGTACACCATTCGCTTCGCCAGAATCGTTCGCGCGCCGCTGGCCCCCGACGCCCGTATCTACGCGCGCGACCTGCTCAAAGCCTCCGTCATCTATCTTCCACTCCTCATGGCCGCCATGATGCTCGACGCGAAAGGACGCCTGCTCTTCTGATGCCAAGCACGACCCCAGCCAGCTCCCTGCCAAACAACCAACTCCGTACGCCGCCCGGCATCATCGCCGCCATCATCGCGGTCAGCGCCGTGGCGAGCGCCTTTATCTGCTGGCTCGTCTACTTCCACGCCCCTACTGACGTCGCCGGAACCCAACTCCGCTCGCTCCCGCTGGTCAACGCGATCCTGAACGCGCTCTCGACCGTTGCGCTGCTCTTCGGCTATCGATTCATCCGTGCCCGCCGCATCGCGCAGCACCGCACGGCGATGTTCATGGCCTTCTTCTTCTCGTCGATCTTCCTCGTCTCGTACCTCGTCAACTTCAACCTTCACGGCGAGACGCACTTCAATCGCCTCAGCCCCTGGTGGCCTTTCTACTGGAAGCTCCTGGCCTCCCACATCGTTCTTTCGGTGCTGGCGCTCCCACTGATTCTCATCACCTTCTTCCTCTCGCTCACCGGCCGCTTTCCGATCCACAAAAAAGTAGCCCACTACACGTTTCCGATCTGGCTCTACGTCTGCATCACTGGAGTCATCGTCTACTGGATGCAGTCCGCCATCCACTAACCGTTTGTTGCTCTCTTTTCCCTAGGCCCTATTCCCTGCCCTATGCAGCCAGACACAAAAAAACTTCTCACCACCGGCCTGTGGATCTTCGGCACAGGAGTCACCGCCGCTCTGCTCGCCTTCACCGTCTTCGGCGGGATAGGCCGCCAGGGCCCGCACACCA
>DATDHL010000094.1:0-12834 GCA_036521575.1 Edaphobacter sp.
AGCAGAGCCAACGCAATCGCAGCCAGCCGCAACCGCGCAAATAGAGGGCGCAGCTCAACAAATGGCCGAGTAGCAAGATTGACCGAGATCCGCATCAGTTCTTCAAAGCTCCCCTCACGCCTGCCAGCCAGCCACGCGACACACTCGAAGTCACTGCCCCTGTCTGCAGCACTGCTGCCTCAACGATCTCGCGAACGCGAAGCCCGTCAATCCCACTCTCCTGCAACACTGACGCAAGTTTCTCTGCCCCGAGCGTTCCCGCCGATAACAAAATCTCCGGCGAAGCTTGCAGCGTGTCCTCAAAGTAAGCCGCCGCAACGCTGACCGCCTGGGCTATCTCCCGTGACGCGGCATTCGCAGCTAACTCATGGAGTTCCGCCCGCTCCACAACCGATGTCTGAATCGCGGCCTCGGCATCGAGCTGGTCGCTGGCCTCCTGAAGATGCTGACGCGTCCACACCTCCGCAGGCATCTCGCGATCTTCCAATGAAAGGGCAGTCACCGCCGCCGCCGGGGCATTCCCATCAATATCCGCATTCATATCGACGGAACGATGCAGCAGCAGCACTCCGCCGCGCACGATCGCGGTCGTCACAGAGGCCGGCCCCGCATTCACTACCAGCACCGGAGCCTCAGCCTCATCGAGCGATGCCAGGGCCGCCAGCGTGCTGGGCAGCACCGCTCCAGGCAGATACCCCGCTTGCATCACCACGCCTTCGTACTCATCCAGCACAGTCTTCGGAATCGCCACAGCCAGCACATGCACCCCAGCCTTGGCGGTGGACATAACCTGATAACTCACCACTGCCTCTTCCACATCGAACGGCAGTAGTTTCTTGAGCCGGAACCGCACGACCGGTAGCGCCTCAGCAGCCTTCGACGGTAGCTGGTCAAAGTCGAGCAGCAATACGCGCACCGCGGCATCCGGAACCACCACCGTCACATAACGATCACTCGCCCGCGCCGACACACCCTCAAGCGCCCTGCGAACCGCCGACATTACCGCACCGCGATCGACGACATTTCCCGCCCTCAACCCCGGCACCACCGCACCTTCGGCCAAATCAGCTCGGGAAACAGCCGTCAGCAAAGCAGCCGCATCCTCGGCACGGGCAGCAATCACACCCTCAGACCTCACCTCAACAGCCAGACGGGGCCGTGTGCCTAAACTTGTCGGTAAAATTTCCATTCCTTCTTAGACTATCCTGTTCGCTGAGCCCTGTTTCCTGTCTTTACCGCCCCGCCTCAATAAACGTAACCTTATTGATCTCCCGAAGCGTCGTAATCCCATCGCGGACCCTCTCCAGCGCTGAGTCACGCAGAAATCCCATTCCCTTATCCCTGGCCTTTTTTCTGATCTCGCTGCCCGGTTTTTTCGCAAGCAGCATCTCACGAATCTCGTCATCCAGCTCCAACAACTCATGGATCGCCGACCGTCCACGATACCCCGTTCCACCGCACTCAATGCAGCCAGTGCCCTCCCGGAACCTGAAGCCGCGCCAATCATGCGGCTCCAATCCACTGTCGAGCAGCTCCTTATCCGAGTAAGTCACTTCGCGCACACAAAACTCACAAACCTGACGCACCAGCCGCTGCGCCAGAATGCAGTTCAGTGCCGACACAAAGTTATAAGGCTCAACCCCCATATTCAGGAAGCGCCCCAGCACGTCAACCACATTGTTCGCGTGAACCGTCGTAAACACCAGGTGGCCCGTCAGCGCCGAGTTGATTGCAATCTGCGCCGTCTCCGCATCGCGGATCTCACCCACGAGAATCTTGTCCGGGTCATGCCGCAGAATCGACCGCAACCCACGCGCAAACGTCAGGCCCTTCTTCTCATTCACCGGAATCTGCGTAATTCCACGAATTTGATACTCGACCGGATCCTCAATCGTGATGATCTTGTCTTCTTCAGACTTGATCTCATTCAGCGCCGCGTACAGGGTGGTGGTCTTCCCCGAACCGGTTGGCCCCGTCACCAGCACCATCCCGTAAGGTTCTTTGATATACCGCCGAAACCGCTCCAGATCCTTTGCGGCAAACCCCACCACATCCAGCGACAGCTTCGTGAACTTCTCCGACATCGACTCCTTGTCGAGAACACGAAGCACAGCATTCTCGCCATGCACCGTCGGCATAATCGAAACACGAAAATCGATCAGCCGCCCCTTATAGCGGACCCGAAACCGGCCATCCTGCGGTACGCGACGCTCCGCGATATCCAGCTCGCTCATGACCTTGATACGCGAAAGAATCGTCTGATGATGCTCCCGCGCAATCGGAGCCATAGCCTGCTGAAGCACGCCATCGATGCGGTACTTCACCAGCAGCGAATCATCAAACGTCTCTAAATGTATGTCGGATGCTCGCCGCTCCAAAGCCGTAAAGATCGTCGTATCCACGAGTCGGATGATCGGCGAGATATCATCCTCGCTCGTCAACCGCTCAATCGAAATATTTTCGTCGCCCAGGTCTTCACTCGAGAGTACATCGAACGCCAGCCCCTCGCTCGCTTCATCGAGCACCCGCTGGCTCTGCTCCGTCTTCTTCAGCAGCTCTGTGATCTGCGTCAGCGTTGCCACCCGCGTCACCAGCCGCGTTCCCAGCAATCCCGAAATCTCGTCCAGCACCATCAGCTTCGAGGGATCGCTCACGGCAATCGCCAGCCGTCCCTCCATCTGCTCCAGCGGAACGAAGTTATACCGGAACATCATGTCCACCGGAACCCGCTTGAACAGCTCATGCTGAATCTTGAAATTCTTCAAATCAACAAAATCAGCATGATAGCGCCGCGCCAGCATCTGGGCGCGTTCCGTCTCATCCATGCCTAACTCATTGATTGGAATAGCCAGCGGAATATTTCCCATACCCGTAAGACTCCTGTTTCTCTCAACCGTTACTGCCACAATCTTCGTTTGCCGGTACTGCCGCAGTCGCAATTACTGTCACCGTTGATGTTGCCGTTTCTTTTCTGGTTGTCATCCCCGACGGAGATCTGCTTTTGCCCTTGCCCTTGCTTCCGGATACCCCCAAGATTTTAATCCTGAGCCTCTTCAATCCAGCACCCGGGAGTATGTCCTCTTTCCTGGGGCACTCATCTCAGAGCAACCTAAACTCTTGTATCTGCAACAAAATAATCAGACAAGTACATCCGCAGCCGGGAAGGTCCATCAAGATCATCCCATGATTCGCACGATTCCGTTCCTGTTACCATTCTCCTGCATCTCCGGGCCCCCAATATCTACATCTTTTGGAGGACTACCATGAGCAGCGCATCCACGCCTCTACCCGCCGTTGCCGGAAAGGCCATCAACTGGTCTATCGCTCTCAGCATCCTGCTCATTCTGGCCGGCCTCTTCGCCATCTTTATCCCGCACATTGCCGGACTCGGCGTCACTCTCTTCCTCGGGTACGCGATGTTCCTATTCGGCGTCATCCACCTGATCTTTGCCTTCAAAACTCACACCAAAGGTAGCGTCCTCTGGGAGATCCTCGTCGGCCTCGCATACATCGCCGCAGGCGGTTACCTCTTCTGGCACCCCTTGCTCGGCCTTCTGTCACTCACGCTCTTGCTCGCCATCTACCTCCTCATCGCAGGCATCGTTGAGTTCATCCATGCCTTCAAGGTCCGTCCGCGCGAAGGCTCCACTTGGCTGGTCATCGACGGCATCATTACTCTCATCTTGGCCTTTATGATCTGGCGTTCCTGGCCCTATAGCTCGGTTTGGGCCATCGGAACCCTCATAGGCGTCAGTATGCTTTTCAGTGGCTTCTCCCGATTGATGCTCGCCCTGTCTGCAAAAAAGCTTCTCAATCAAACCCTTTAGCATCTACTTTCGTTTGTCGCTGCTGTCCTGCCGGTGATTCCCGGTGGATTTGGTGTGATCTAATTTCAGCTAATTTCATTTCTGAATTGAGGTCGAATGAAGAGTTTTGGGGTTGCCGTAGTGGTGCTGCTGTCAGCGCTGGTGGGAAGGGCACAGGGGTTAGTGGGGTTTGATGGGGGACTAGCGGTCGTTGATGTGGCGACGAACGGTGCGGTGGTTGGGAATCGAGCGATTGCATTTCGGTATGGAGACGAGGGTGGGCTGCGGGTTGAGGTGAGGGATGTTGTGGGGAAGCGAGTGGTGCGGCTGGAATCCCCCTTCAGAGTTCTGTTTGCGGACGGATCGATTGTACGGGCCGAACAGATGCGGGTAGTGGAGCGGCCGGTGGTTGAGGATTTGAAGGTGGACGCGGGCGCTTCAAGGGCGGCGGAACGGATCGAGGGGAAAGTCGTTCGCGCAGTGCTCGAGGATGAGAAGAGTGGGCTGCGGGTGGAGTGGCGACTGGAACTGAGGGACGGGTCGGAGTATGTGCGGCAGAGTGTAACGTTGTCAGCTCCGCAACATGATTTGGCCATGCGGCTGGTGCGGTTGGTGGATGTGAGGTTGCCTGAGGCTCGGGTGGTGGGGACGGTGGCGGGATCGCCGGTGGTGGCTGGGAATTTCTTCCTGGGATTTGAGCATCCGCTTTCCGTGAGTCGAGTAGTACGGGGCGAGGCGATTGGCGAGATCGAGAGGACGTTGCCGTTGCCGAAAGGGCAGTCGATTACTTACTCGTCGGTGGTAGGGGTGGTTCCAGCAGGGCAGATGCGGCGCGGGTTTTTGACGTATGTGGAGCGGGAGCGAGCGCATCCTTACAGGACGTTTCTGCACTACAACTCGTGGTACGACATGGGATTTTTTACGCCGTATGACGAGGCGATGGCGCTGGATCGGGTGAAGGCGTTTGGGACTGAGTTGAAGGTGAAGCGTGGGGTGACGATGGACTCGTTTTTGTTCGATGACGGGTGGGACGACCATGCTTCGCTTTGGAGCTTCAATAGCGGGTTTCCGAATGGCTTTGTGCCGATTCGCGATGCGGCGAAGGCGTATGGATTTGCGCCGGGCGTGTGGATGTCGCCGTGGGGCGGGTACTCGAAGCCGAAGCAGGAGAGGGTGAGGTTTGGTGTGGCGGCCGGGTTCGAGATTGAGGATGGCGGGTTCGCGCTGTCGGGGCCGAAGTACTATGAGCGGTTTCGTGATGTGTGTTTGAAGATGATGCGCGAGCAGGGCGTGAATCAGTTCAAGTTCGATGGGACTGGGAATGTGAATCGCGTGGTGCCGGGAAGCCGGTTCGATAGCGACTTTGACGCGATGATTCATTTGATCGGCGAGTTGCGGGAGGCTAAGCCGGATGTGTATGTGAACCTGACGACGGGGACGACGGCTTCGCCGTTCTGGCTGCGGTATGCGGATTCGATCTGGCGCGGGGGCGAGGATGATGATCTGGCTGGCGTGGGGACGAAGCGGGAACGGTGGATTACGTATCGGGATGAGCAGACGTATGAGCGGGTGGTGGCAAAGGGACCGCTGTTTCCGTTGAACTCGCTGATGCTGCACGGGATTATTTATGCGCAATATAACAAGCGGCTGAATGATGATCCGGGGGACGATTTCGGGAATGAGGTGCGGTCGTATTTCGGGACTGGGACACAGTTGCAGGAGATGTATATAACGCCTTCACTGTTGACAGAGAAGAACTGGGATGTGCTGGCAGAGGCGGCGCGGTGGTCGCGTGAGAATGCGGATGTGTTGAAGGATACGCATTGGGTGGGCGGGGATCCGGCTTGGCTGGAGGTGTATGGGTGGGCTTCGTGGTCGGAGGGGAAGAGCATTCTGGTGCTGCGGAATCCTTCGGATAAGGCGCAGGGGATTTTGCTGGATGTGGGGGAGACGCTGGAGTTGCCGCGGGGTGCAGGGCGGACGTTTGTGGCGCGGAGTCCCTGGAAAGAGGATGTGGGGAAGGCGGCGGTGTCGCTGATGGCGGGGACTCCGCACCGGTTTGAGCTGAAGCCGTTTGAGGTGGTGACTCTGGAGTTGCAGCCGAAATAAGGGAATAAAAGCATTTAACCATTTGGTTGACAGAATTCAGCTTGCGAGTTAGCATTCAACCAAATGGTTAAGTCAAATGCAGTACGGCTTGATTCGATCTTTCATGCGTTGTCGGATTCGACTCGGAGGTCGATCCTGCGGGATGTTTCTGCGAAGGAGAAGACTGTTGGGGAGGTAGCGAAGCCTTATGCGATGTCGCTGGCTGCGGTGTCGAAGCACTTGAAGGTGCTTGAGGAGGCTGAGTTGATTGCGCGGGAGAGGCGAGGAAGTTTTCAGATTGTTCGGTTGAATGCGAAGAGCCTGAGGCCAGCGGAGGAGTGGCTGGCCTTCTACGACAAGTTCTGGAAGCAGCAGTTGGATGCTCTCCAGAGTTACCTGGAAGAAGGAGAAGACGATGGCGACAAGCGTGGTTGAGAATCAGACCGCGAAGGCAGGGAAGCTGAAGGTTGAGATGACGCGAGTGATCAAGACGAGTCGGCAGAGAGTGTTCGATGCGTGGACCAGGCCTGAGATGATTCGGCAGTGGTTTGGGCCGGGGGCGATATCCATCACTGAGGCGGATACGGATGCCCGGGTGGATGGGGAGTACAGCATCTCGACGCGGGGCGTCGTGGAGCCGGGAGGAGTGGAGCGCTCGGGTCACGTCACGGGGAGATATGTTCGCGTCGAGCCATATGACCTGCTGGCGTTTACGTGGAAGGCAAACTGGTCTCCGGGCGAGGAATCGCTGGTGACAGTTATGCTGCGGGATGTTGAAGGCGGAACGGAGATGAAGCTGGTGCATGAGGGGTTTGCCACGGAGGAGTCGCATCAGGGGCATTCGCACGGCTGGTCGAATGGGCTCGATAAGCTGCAGCGGCTGCTTGAGACCAACTGAAGATGATAGAGAGGGAAGCTCGCGGAAGGTTAGGAAGACAAGGATCGTCTTCCTGTTCACCGCGAGCTTACTTTTGCTAACCCAATTCTCAGGCAAAGATGGCCTGTCGGATTGCGGCGAGAGGTGCCTTGGGGTTGAAGGTGGCCGTGCTGCCGGTTGGTGAGACGCCTAGCTGGAGCCACAGATTGTCGAAGTCAATGGGGACGGGGTTATTGCTCATGCGGTTGTAAAGCTGGGTGAGGACCTGGGTGCTGGTCGCGGCGTCGCCGGTCTGGAGGGTTCGCTCGATCGGCCATTCGTGGGCGATGTTGCCTCCGGCGGCGTTGATGGCTTGGAGTGCCTGCTGGAGGCCTTTGCGGTTTTGAGTTTGTTTGCGTAGCTCGATGTCGGCGAGGAGGCAGAAGCCGGCACCCCCCCAGTAGGTTCTTGCCCAGGTGTGGGTGTGGTCGAGGCCGAGGTCGCCTTCTGCTGGATTCCCTTGCGGCATGTCGCGCATGAGATCTCGCCAGACTAGTTCCTGGGCGAGCTGACCGGCCTGTACGCGGGCGATGGGTTCGACGTAGACGGCGATGCCTTCTTCGAGCCAGTGGTTCTGCTCGGGCAGGGAGGGCAGGCCGGTGTGGAGGAGCTCGTGGGTCATCATCCAGTCGTTGCGGAGTTGGTCGGATGTTGTGTGTTCGCCCACTCGGATGCGGGTGAAGGCGGGTGAGCCTCCGACGTTGCCCCAGGTTGTCCCGTTGTGAACGCCGCTTCCTGAGGAGGGAAGGATCAGGACTCGGGCGGAGGCGATTGGGAACTGGCCGTAGTATTTTGTGACTGCCTCGGCTGCTCGGCGGACCCAGAGGATGATGGCATCGTGTGGAAGGTCGAGGGTGCCTGTTCCGAGGTCGATTGTGAGGGTCGCGCCTCCGATGGTCAAAGTTTGCGAGGAGGCTACGGGTTGACGCCACGGGGGCTGGAAGGCTTCGGCCGCTTCGTTCGAGTTGATGGCTTCGAGGAAGCGGGGCGAGAGAGCTGAGGTGGCGAGGCCCAAGCCTGTGTACAGAAGACGGCGGCGGTCGATCACAGGCTCTCCTTCAGTGTGGAGTGGATCGGATGCTGCAGAGCGGCTATTCGCTTCTGTGGGTTGGACGCTGTGATGAGGATGGAGGTTTCGGAACGGCCTCCATCCTTGGGTTTGTTGTTATTTTGGTTCGGTTTGGGCCATGAAGTCGATGAGGTATTGCTTCCAGATGGTGGCGACGGTGTGGGTGCCGTGGCCTCGGGTGGCGTCGGAGATGGGGATGAGGATGAATTTTGTCCTGGGCATCTTGGGGAGGACGCGATCGTTGAAGATCTTTTCGCCTAGTTCGGGTGGGTTGATGAAGTCGTCGGCGGAGTTGATCCAAAGGGCGGGGGCGACGATGGTGGAGAGTTTGGGCTCGGGGTTGTAGTTGCGTGAGGCGTTGACGTAGTAGATGAGGTTGTTGGCGTCGGTGTGGGCGATGGTGCGGGTCATGTAGTCGTCGACGTACGTTTCAGCCTTGGCGCGGGTGGGGTAGTTTTTCTGCATCTGGAGGGGGGCGGAGCCCATGACGAGGAGCATGGCTGCGGCTCCGCGGAGGCCTTCGGCGGGCTCGGTGGTGTAATCGCCACCCTTCCAGGCGGGGTCGTTCTTGATGCTTGTGATGGCGATGTAGCGGGTCATGCGGTTACGACCGGCGAGCTCGGTGGGGTAGCAGGCGAAGGGGGCCAGGCCGTCCATGAAGGTGGGGTAAGTTTCGCCCCAGACCCAGGACTGCATGCAGCCCATGGAGGTACCGAGGATGAGGCGGAGGTGATCGACCTGCATGCCCTCGGTGAGCATGATGTATTGCGAGCGGACCATGTCGTCGTAGTCGTACTGGGGGAACTTCATGTGGAGGCCATCGGAGGGCTTGGAGGAGTCGCCCTGGCCGATGTCGTCGGGGAGGATGAGGAAGTATTTGGTGATGTCGAAGGGCTGGCCAGGGCCGAAGAGGACGTTGGAGAAGACGGGGTTCATCAGGGTGTGGCGGTCGCCGCCGGTGCCGTGGAGGAGGAGGATGGCGTTGTCGACGTGTCCGGCTGCGTTGCGGTGCGGGGAACCGAGCGTGAGGTAGTGGAGGGTGAGTTCGGGGAGGGATTCACCGGTGCCGAACTTGAAGTTTTTGATGACGTAGACGTTGTCCTTGGTGGGCCACTTTTGGGTGGGAGCGGTGGGCTGGGCGGTGGACATGGTCTGGGCCGGGGAGGCGATGGCTAGCGAGAGCAGGAGGGTGAGTGACGCGAGACGCATGTTTGGTTCCTCTTGGGGAATGTTGTGGAGGGTGAGGTTCTGGCCAGTGGACAGTTTACATTTCCGTCTGGCGGGTGAGACCCGACCTTTGGGATGGGTTCCGCAATACACTCGCTTCTTTGGAGGTACCCCGTCCCCCCCATACTTTTCCGCTAAAGTATTCATTTTGAATGGCTTAACTTTTGGGTTGGTCTCGTAAAGCATTCATTCCAGATGCTTTACCTGTAAAGTATTCATAATAAAATAGTTAATTGTGCCATTCTTGTTCCAATGGAAAAGCCTCCGGGGGCCGGAGGCTTCTGTTTTTGATCCTAGTTTAAGGATAGCAGGTTGGAGGTAATTGTCGGCCACGCGGATCTCGTTGACTGGAAATGAGATATGTGGTCTTGGGGCTTGACATGTGAAATTGCTGAGGTTTTTGGGTGGCCGATTTCAATTTTGGATTCGACATCCTGCAAACCCACATCTCAGAATCGAGATGTTGGGGCACCCGCACCCGGCACTCAGGGGGTGATTGCCTTACGGATGCAGGAGGTGTATTCGCTTAGAAAACGGTCGCGGAGGGCGGCGTACTCCTGCATGGTTTTGAAGCGCTTGGGTGGTTCCTGGTTCAGGAAATAGATGGTTGTTGCGGCGCGCGTGGGATCGTCGAAGAAGAGATAGATGCCTAAGACTCCTCCTTCGCGTTTCGAGCGATCGAGACCCTGGATTTCGAAACCATTTAATCGAGGCTTCAAAGCGTAGTTTCGCGAAGTGTCATCGGATGCGAGCGTGTGTTCGAAGGCGCTGATGAGAGCCTCTTTGGACTCGGCGTAGCCCTCGGCCGGGAGGATTTCGACTTTTACATTGGCGAAGAAGTCTTCACCAGGATAGGCGAACATGACGCGCCTTCCATCTGAGAGAGGGACAGAATACGGGCCGTGCATGGTGGTTACAGTTCTCGCCCTAACTCCGAATGCGAGAGGTGCTGTTTCGACGACGGAGAGGTTGTCGCTTAGTGTGCAATGCGTGTATGGAGCGAAGGCTTTGATGGATGGAATGTCCTGTGCCAGTAAAGGCGTGGCACATGGAATGGTCGGAAGGAGAACCAATGCAAGGATCGAGATACACAGACTTGGTTGATTGCTTCTAGCTGTTCGGGTCATGTTTTTTGTAGTCATCTTACTTTTTGCGGGGAATCGGCAATAGCAGCGGAATCATCCTCTGTGCGATTGCGCCCAAGTTCTGATCGCTTGTTGTTCGTCGAAGTTGAGAGAATCCTTTGGAACACGTACGAAGGAAGCTGGATTTGGGAAGAACAGGAAGCCATCGGCAAGATCGATGAAGCTTTCGAAAGGTGACCACTTGTATTGATAGGTGGCGTCGCCGTTTTCCCATTTGCCGCTGATGCCTGATTCGTCGATGTTCATGATTTGACCATTTAATTGCTTCTTCTGGATTTCGTATGTCTTTCTAAGACAGCTCTTGGATTGCCATTTGCACCAGAGAAATAGGGAGACGCCAAGGATTAGAAGCGCAAGATAAAAAGCTATCTGATATGAAGCTGAAACACCGAGATACTCGCCTGATGTTTGGAGTGCAAACGTCAGCAATACGATGGATACGATGCCCTTCCATTTAGGCTTCTCACTCTGCTGTGAATAATGCCTTCTTGTAGCTACAACGGCAGCTTTGAATTGTTCAAATGATATTGTCGCGATGACTTCCAAGGCACTCTCCTGAGAATTTGAACAAAGACGAGCCCATCATATGGGGCTTACCGATCAAATCCGAGTCAAAGGTGGGCTACCCAGCCAAACTTCGGCATCAACGAGCGAGTTCTGTAGTGCTAACGAGCGGAAGTATGGTTTTGTCGAGAGCGTTATCTGTGATCTCCGGAAGATTCACGCCCCGATATAGCGCCCAGTTTTCGATCTGCTCAACGACTCCTCCCGGTGGAACTTTTGTTAATGGGCCAAGGGTCTCAATTTCAAGGAACTCGTTATTCGTGAATGTCTCAAAGGAGCAACCGAAATCGGGGTAGGTCTTACCGGGGTCGGCCTTCGTTCGCTTAACAAACACTTCTCCATTGAGAAGATAGGCAGCCCACGTATTTGAGTTGAAGGTCCCGATTTTCTCAGCGTTGTGTTGTTGGGATCCTGCTTTAAGGTCAGATATTTTTTCGTGAAGACCAATCGCTTATCGGAGAGATCGGTATACGCCCACATCACCAGAGGATTCGTGGCTTCAAGGTTAATTGGGTGCTTGCCGCGTGGAGGAAATCCTGAAATAGCCATCCCTCCTGGGGCCATCATGGTCAACGCCCACGGGGAGAATTCCAGGGCGAAGAGAGAGTGGTTGCGGATGCGATGCGTCACTGTAACTGCAGTTCCAGAGGGCGCCATGCTGACTTCAATTTCTTTTTGAAGATTTGTGAGTGGCTCGACCGGAGCACGCGCTATTAAGCCGCTGGCAGTTTGAGTGATCTCTACCGGGACATTGTCCGGGGCCCATGTCGCGATGGGGTCTTCCGGAGCTTTCCATACGCGATCACCGCCACGCAGTTGAAATTTTTCCTCGCGGGATTTGCCTAATTGCTCGGAAAATTCTTTGAACAGATTCTGACCGCCAATAAACCCGTACCGAATGATGCGTGGCCCAACATCTCCCGTCACAATAAGTTCTACTTCGCCATTGCTCACGCGGTAGCAGTTCGACCAGCCCTTGTAGTCGATCTTTTCCGTCTTGACGGCTGCATGCAGATTCATGGTTAGCAAGACAGCCGATAAAAAAGTTGCAATACCTCTGACCATTAACTTGTTCCCCTCTACTTCATGTTCAGGAAGATCACAGGAATGCGATTGTATACGTCGTCAGATCCGTGCTCGGATGAAATGCGGGGGTTCTTCCACTTCGCCCTTTCGGCTGGCTCAGGTCAGGGCAGAATGACAAGCCAAAAGTTGAAGGCGCGCCTCGTGTGAGACGCGCCTTTCGGTGTTGGTGGAGGGTTATTCGGCTTTCTTTTCGGTGGGAGCTTTTTCGGGGGTGGTTAGGGGCTTGGTGATGTCGTCGAGGTAGGCGGGTGTGCCTTCTGCGCGGACGAGAGAGGGGTAGCGTTCGCCGTCGTGGTAGTCGATGTCGGCGAGGGTGACGAAGGTGTCGGACTGCAGGATCAGGTGGATGGGTTCGGTCTTCGCGTTGGAATGGGCGTTTTTGATGGCGGCCTTGAGGGCGTCGGCGGAGAAGACGCGGCCGTCGACGGCGATGATCTTCTGGCCGGGTGCTAGCTTGGCTTTGTCGGCCGGACCGGACCAGCGAACGTCGGAGATGACGCCTTCGGCGCTGACGCGCAGGCCGAGGGAGTACCAGACGTTGAGGCCTCCGCGGCGTGGGCCACCAGCCATGGCGATGGTGCGTTCGGAGGCGCTGGGCTTGTCGGTGAAGACGAGCTTGTAGCCGCCGCGCTCGATGCCGCTAAGATCGGCGTGGGGGTTGGGGTTGTCGATGCGCTCGTGCATGAAGGTGGCCCAGTCGTAGGGGAGGACCTGGTTGAGGTCGCGGATGAGTTCGTCGCGATTGTAGGTGAGGATGGAGGGGCCGGTATTTCCGCCCTGGGCCAGGAAGATGTGCAGGAAGTCGGTAAGGGACTTCTTGTTGTCGGTCTTCTGGCGGATGAGGGTGTCGGCGTCGAGCCAGAAGAGCTCGCCTTCCTGGTAGTAGTCCTGGCCACGCTTCCAGTTGGACCAGGCGGGGTTGCCGCCGCGGAG
>DATDHL010000095.1:0-7023 GCA_036521575.1 Edaphobacter sp.
TCGATTTATTCGCTCGGGACTCTGGCATTTGTGGGCGGAAGCCTGATACCTTCAGGCGGACATAATCCGTTGGAGCCGGCGCAGTTCGGCGTGCCGGTGTTGGTGGGCCCCTCGTTTCAGAACTTTCGAGAGATCGTCGATGCCATGCAGGCAAGCAATGCGATCCGCGTCGTCTCGGCAGAGAATCTTGCCGCGACCATCGTCGATTTGCTTCGTCCTACGTCCGAGACGCAGATGCTCGGCGAGCGTGGCCGCGCCGTCTTTGAATCGCAGTCGGGAGCTACAAAACGCACGATTGCAGCACTGTTGAGATTACTGGTTAGAGAGCGTGGTGAGTAGTTAATGAGCGTTCGCAGGCCAGTCCTGCTGCCCCTCGCACCACTTTACGGAGTGGGGCTGGCTGTAAAGAAGATGATGTTCCGGCATGGCTGGTTGAAGCAGAATCGTCTGCCCAGCCCGGTGATCAGCGTTGGCAGCATCTCCGCGGGAGGCGCTGGCAAAACGCCGATGGTGCTTCTGCTGGCCGATATCCTGCGGCGGCGCGGCTATGCGGTCAGGATTCTTACTCGCGGCTACAAGCGCACCTCTGAGTTGATCGAACGCGTCGAACCCTACGACGACCCTGGCTTCCATGGCGACGAGCCTGTCTTGCTGGCGCAACGCTCCGGTGTGGCGGTGTTTGCCGGAGCCGACCGGTATCGCGCCGGGCTGCTCGCTGAACAGGATGAAGACCACGGCAAGATTGCCGTTCACCTGCTGGATGACGGCTTTCAGCACCGCCAGCTTGCGCGCGACGTCGATATCGTTCTGCTTACGCAGGAAGATGTGGAAGATCATCTGCTGCCTGCAGGGAACCTGCGGGAGCCGCTTTCCACCGTGTGCGAAGCCGACATCCTCGTGCTGCGCGAGGAGGAGGTGTTTGCGCTGCAGCCTATGGTTAGCAGGCTCACGGGCAATGCGACTCCCCCGGCGATATGGATCATCCGGCGAAGACTCAGCCTGGGCGAGGCTGGTGAGGTGTCGCTGCCTGTGCTGCCGCTGGCCTTCTGTGGGATCGCCCGGCCAGAGAGTTTTACCAGCATGCTGCAGGCTGAGAGCTGTATGCCCGTCGATACGGCGGCCTTTCCAGACCACCACGCCTACACCGACGGCGACATCGCGCATCTGCTGGAGCGGGCTCGGCATCGCGGTGCAAACGGATTCATCACCACGGAGAAAGATGCGGTCAAGCTGACGCCGCTGATGCGCGAACATCTGGCCGCTGTGGGACCGCTGATTGTGACCCGCCTCAGCGTCGAGCTGCTGGACGAGAAAGAGGCCATGCAGCAACTGCTCTCC
Organism: Edaphobacter sp.; assembly: GCA_036521575.1. Classification (GTDB taxonomy): domain Bacteria; phylum Acidobacteriota; class Terriglobia; order Terriglobales; family Acidobacteriaceae; genus Edaphobacter. Next base: position 1,339 of record DATDHL010000095.1, read on the forward strand.
ATGGTGCACCGGCTTGATCGTCGCAAGCGCTGATTTCAAACCCATTACTGCATCTCGTGCGCTCGCGTGAGAAAATTGAGGTTTGGCCACGCATTCTCATCCTGCTTCCCATGGTGCCCGTCCGCGGCGGGTCCTGATCGTCCGAATCGGCGCTATGGGCGATATTCTCCATGCCATGCCGGCGGTGTCGACGATGCGCAGGCTTCATCCCGATTGGCATATTGGCTGGGCGATTGAGCCGATATGGGTTCCGCTGCTTCGGGCGGACTCAGCAAGCGATTCTGGCCACGCCGGAAGCCCTGCGATGCCGCTCGTAGACCGCATCCACAGCGTCCCTACCCGCACCTGGAAGCAACGCCCTTTCGCAGCCCAAACCCTGAATGAGGTCAAAGCCTTGCGGCGAGAGTTTCTTGCGGAACGCTATGACCTCTGCGTGGATATGCAGAGCGCCATCCGTTCGGCAGTCATCGGCAGGATATCCGGAGCTCCCGAATTGGCTGGCCCCTCTGTCCCCCATGAGAAGCCGGCCAACTGGCTCTATGGAAAATCGATCCCTACCCCGGCAGTCCACGTCGTCGATCAGGGCTTTGAGCTCCTTAGCGCTGCGATTGGCGATTCTCTCGACTACTCCGAGGTCCTACTTCCAGTCGATGATTCCGCCGAATGCTGGCGCGATAGCCTCCTCGCCCGAACTATGGGATCGAACGGGCACTACGCCATCATTGCGCCATCGGCCGGGTGGGGAGCCAAGCAGTGGCCTGCTGAACGCTACGGCGCGGTCGCCATCGAACTCGCGCGCGCTGGATACGCGCCTCTCATCAATGCCACATCGTCTGACGATCCGTTAGCCAACGCCGTAGTCCAGGCCAGCGAAGGCACGGCAACCGTAGTTCCCTGTACCGTGTCGGAGTTGATCTCACTCACTCGTCAGGCCAGCCTCGTCATCGCCGGAGACACAGGCCCGCTGCACCTCGCCGCCGCTCTAGAGAGGCCCGTCGTTGCCCTCTTCGGTCCGACCGACCCCGCCCGCAACGGCCCCTACGGAACCCGCTCCCGAGTCTTGCGCCATCCCTCCAGCCGACGCGACCACAGCCGCCACCCCGACACCGAGGAAGGCCTGCTCCAGATCACCACCGACGAGGTCAACGCAGCCGCGCTCGAACTGCTAGCCACCGAACACGATAAGGTAATTCTGTGAGCGAACGAACCACATGGCAGAAGATCGCCCGCCGCATCCGCGTCCCGCTGGGCTTTGTATTCGCCGCAGTCTTCCTGTGGCTGGCGCGGCCTACGTGGCACTCGATGCTGGCCAGTCTGATTCTCGTCGTCCCCGGCGTATGGCTGCGCGCCTACGCTGCCGGATACGTCCGCAAGAACGCCGAGCTTACGCAGACCGGCCCCTATGCCTACACACGCAACCCGCTGTATCTGGGCTCGATCATGATCGCCTTTGGGTTCGCGGTTGCAGCGTGGCGCTGGGAGATTCTCGTTGCACTTGCTGTGCTCTTCACTGTCATCTACCTCCCGACCATCCGGTCCGAGGAGCAGTACCTGCGCGAACACTTTGCCGGCTTCGACGACTACGCTCGCAAGGTTCCCCGCCTTCTGCCACGGCTCAACCCGGCCCTGACCGACGTTCCTCCCGGCCGATTTTCTTCAGAACGTTATTTACACCACCGCGAGTACAATGCTCTTATGGGTGCCATCGCCATCTATGCGGCGCTGGCGGCGTTGCTGCTGTTTCTGAAACGGTAGCCACCCACCATTCCAATCCAGAGAGCTGCCTCTGTACAAACGTAATTCGGCCCTTCTTTTCTTCGTAGCTCTTGTGCTGACCGCACTGCCCGGCGGAGTGCGGACGTTCGCACAGCAGCCCGGCCAGATCCCCACCCTGCAGCCTCCGCAGCCGAGCTTCGTCTTTCCTGCCCGGCAGACCCTGACTTTTACCGTTGACTGGCGTGTCTTTACCGCGGGTACCGCTGTCTTCGACATCGAGCAGCAAGGCAATCTGCAGAAGATTACGGCCACCGCTGATACTGTGGGCGCCGTCACGATGCTCTTCCCTGTCGTCGATAAGTTCCAGTCTGCGTTCGACATCAAGACCGGCTGCTCCACAGGCTTCAGCAAGCAGATTCAGGAGGGCCGTCGCAAGGTAACGAGCGTCCTCATGTTCAACTACGGCGCCGGCAAGCAGACCCAGACCGAGCACAATCTCGTCAAAGGCACCTCGAAGGAGCAGACCTCCTCGATTCCCGCCTGCGTCACTGATTCCCTCTCGGCCATCTTCTACGCAGCGTCGCAGCCACTGATCGTTGGGCAGAGCATCCGCTTCCCTCTCGCCGACGCGATGCGCACCGTCACCGTTACCATGAAGGTCGAGGCCAAAGAGGAGATCAAGACACCAGCCGGAACCTTCCAGACTATCCGCGTGCAGCCCACCGCTGACGAGGGCATTGTCAAAAACCGCGGCCGCATCTGGATCTGGTACACCGACGACGCCCGCCATATGCCCGTGCAGATACGCGCCAGCCTCTTCTGGGGTACCATCACCTTCCATCTGCAGTCCTACGAACCGAAATAGCAGGCTGAACTATGACCCTCCCTATTCCCCAATCAGAAGCCACCGACGACGCCGGCAAGTTCGTCACGGTGGGCAAGTACATCGAGTCCGTCGACGCCCACATGGCCAAAGGCCTCCTCGAGTCGGCCGGCATCGAGTGCTTCCTGCAGGGTGAAAACGCCAACAATCTGCTGGGAGCGGCCTTCCGCGCCCGCCTCCTCGTCCACAAGCAGGACGAGGCCACAGCCCGCGAGATCCTTGGCACGCCCGGCAGCGCCGATCCGGAGGACGAAGCAAGCGAATGAGCACCCCTGCCCGACCTCGCACCGTAGTCAGCCTCTCCGGGGGCATGGACTCCGTTGTCTGCGCCGCCCTGGCAGCCCGCGACTTCGAAACTTACGCTGTCCACTTCAGCTACGGCCAGCGCACTGAGACCCGCGAACTGCTCGCCGCACAGGACGCCGCCCGCATCCTCGGCATCCGTGAGCTCCTGCACCTCCGGCTCGACCTCTTCCGCCGCATCGGAGGCTCCGCGCTGACCGATACGAGCATCGCCGTCCCTAACGCCCCGGCACAGGAGTCGGCCATAGGCGCTGAGGTTCCAGTCACTTACGTCCCCTTCCGCAACGCGCATTTTCTCTCTGCCGCCGTCAGCTGGGCCGAGGTTCTGGGCGCAAAGACCGTCTTCATCGGCGCGGTCGAGCAGGACAGCTCCGGCTACCCCGACTGCCGTCCCGCCTACTACGAAGCCTTCAACCAGTTGATTCGTATGGGCACAAAAGAAGGCGACATCCAGGTCGTTACCCCGCTCATTCATTTGAAGAAACACGAGATCGTGCGCCTGGGAGTTGAATTGGGCGCTCCGTTCCATGTAAGTTGGTCTTGCTATTCAGGCGAGACTGAGGCCTGCGGCGTCTGTGAGAGCTGTGTCCTGCGGTTGCGGGCGTTTCGGGAAGCCGGCGCAGTCGATCCCATACCGTATGCGACCCCGTAGGCGGTGTTGTGCGTCAAAAGTCTAGTTGTTGAACAATGGTGATAACCAAAAGATTTGGCCCCGAACCACGAGGCTCAGAAACAGATCCAGGAGAAAAGAGATAACGATGAAACACATGGTACGAAACGTTAGCAACACACTGGCAGCCGCGCTGCTGGTCATCTTCGCCATGACGGCCAGTTCACTGGCCCAGCAGGCGGGCGGCAGCATCCACGGCCACGTCATCAACCCCATCGGCCAGCCCGTCGCGCATGGCCAGGTCAAGCTGACCACCGACCGCGCCGCCGACGAGAAGAGCCGCAAATATCAATACACCTTGGATATCGACGCCGCTGGCGACTACAAAGGCGCCGACATTACACCCGGCACGTACGTTGCCATCGTCTTCGCCGAGGGCAAGAGCATCGACTTCAACGACAACGTCACCATCACATCGGGTGCCGATAAGGCCGTCGACTTCGACATGACCCGCAAGGAGTACATCGACAAGATGACTCCGGAAGAGAAGAAGCAACTCGAAGAGTTCCGGAAGAAGAACGCCGAGGTCATGGCCGGTAACAAGCAGATCGCTAACCTGAACACTTTGCTCACCCAGGCGCGCAGCGACACCAAGGCCGGCAACTACGACGCTGCCATTACGTCTATGACGCAGGCAACCACGCAGAAGCCAGACGAGGGCATCCTCTGGGTTGCGCTCGGTGATGCTCAGCTCGGTGCTGCCGACGCCGCTGCTAAAACAGCCAAGGCTGCAGGTAAGGCCAACGATCCCGACGTCGCGGCAAAGTACACCGCTGCCGCTGCCTCTTACAAGAAGGCGATCGACGACAACGCCACATCGAAGAAGCCCAGCCCCGAGACCGCAGGCGCTGCCTACAACCAGCTCGGTCAGGCTCTGGCCAAAAGCGGCGACACGAAGGGTGCGTCTGATGCTTACGAGCAGGCAGCCAAGGCCCAGCCCGCCAGCGCCGGCATGTACTACTTCAATGAGGCGGCAACTCTGTACAACTCCGGCAAGACGGACGAGGCAGCCGTGGCGGCCGATAAGGCCATTGCAGCCGATCCGAAGCGCGCCGATGCCTACTACATCAAGGGTCAGTCTTTGATCCAGAAGGCGAGCGTCGACCCGAAGACCCAGAAGATCACAGCCCCACCGGGAACCGTTGAGGCTTACCAGACCTACCTGGAACTGGTCCCTGAAGGCCCCCGCGCCGACGAGGTCAAGGGCATCCTGACCGGTATCGGTGAATCGGTCAAATCCACCTACAAGGCCGGCAAGCCCGCCAAGAAGTAGCTTCACCGCAACAAGCAAAAGAGCCCCGGGCGATCAACCCGGGGCTTTTCTTATCTCGAGTCGCGAGTCTAATTCCTAGATGAATCCGTTGAACCCGCCTTCGACAAACGTCCGCGACTTCGATGCCGCTCTGGCCGAGGTGCTTGCTCACGCCGCTCAGGTGCGCCCCGAACAAACCGAATCCAAGGCATTGCTCGACTGCCTCTCCCGCACACTTGCCGAGACCATTACAGCGGACCGCGATCAGCCTCCATTCAACCGATCGACGCGCGACGGCTTCGCCATTCGATCTTCTGAGGCAACAACAGAGCTTATGGTCATAGGCCAGATTCGTGCGGGCCAGCAGTGGCGCGGTAGCGCTTTGGCATCGGGAACCGCCATCGAGATCATGACCGGAGCCGCTGTCCCCGAGGGCGTCGACGCGGTCGTCATGGTCGAGCACGTCGAGCGTATCGGCAACACGATCCGTCTCACCCAGGGCCGCACTCTCAGCCCCGGAGAGAACATCGTGCCGCAAGGAGCTGAAGCTCGTGCAGGAGACTCGCTCTTGTCCTCTGGAACAATCTTGCAAGCCGCACATATCGCTCTCGCAGCAGCCTGCGGGCGTGGACGCCTCACCGTGTTCCGCAAGCCGACCGTGGCGATCGTGGCCACAGGAGACGAACTGGTCGAGCTCGCGGCCACGCCTGCGTCACATCAAATTCGCAACTCCAACAGCTACGCCCTCGCGGCGCTCGTCGAGGAAGCGGGTGGCGTTCCCATGCGCGAATCCATAGCGCCCGACCGCAGACCAGAGCTGGAAAGGATCATCCGCAAGGCGCGCAACACCGACCTTCTTCT
>DATDHL010000096.1:0-6288 GCA_036521575.1 Edaphobacter sp.
ATTTCAGCAGAGGAATCTGGTGCAGATTATCGAGAATGCGCTGATGGCGAGCGGTCTTGCGGCGCGGAATCTCGAGATCGAGATCACCGAGAACATGTTAATGGTGAACTCCGGCGGGAACCTCGACAAACTGCAGAAGATTCGTGAACTGGGCGCACGAATCTCAATCGATGACTTTGGCACGGGCTTCTGCAGCTTCTCGTATCTGCTGCAGTATCAGGTGGACCGGTTGAAGATCGATCAGAGTTTCGTGAAGAAGGCAGGAATAGATCCAAATGCAGCTGCTGTAGTGCGGACGATCATCGCAATGTCTCACGGACTTAACATTCGCGTGGTTGCCGAGGGTGTTGAAACGGATGAACAGTTGCGTTTTCTTGTGCGCAAAAAATGCGACGAGGCACAGGGCAATTTCATTTCGAAGCCTGCAGCGGCGGGTGACTTCTGCACAGCAGCACGCGCCGCCGCCAACAACAGCGTAATGCGCACTGCGAGCGGTCGATGGCTGGCCGCCGAGCACCAGATGATTCACGAGCGTCTTGGTTAAATGACTGGCGACTCGTTTTAGGTGGTTTGACGGCGCTTAAAGAAATGATAGATGCCAAGCAGGATCAGCGCTCCGATCAGCGACATGATGAAGCCGGCTGACTCCCCAGGCTGATAGTGACCGATGAGACGGCCAAGCCATGTGCCGATAAAGGAGCCGACGATGCCAATCAACATGGTGATCCAGATTCCACCTGGCTCTTTGCCGCCGATGATGAACTTGGCGAGGGCGCCAACTACCAGACCGATAATGGCGGTCCACAAGAGACTAAACATGGATATTCCTCCGTCGAATTTCGTTAGCCGGGGTCCCTGTGCAGGTCTTGATATTTGGGAAAAGCATACTCCAGCCTGTGACGAATGTGGAGAAGAATCGGCACACAGGGCTCAATGCTCGGAGACGTTAGGGTACTGCGAAACGTAAGGGGAGTGCGACTCATCCAATCAATATGAGAAAAAAACGATTCATGAAGGCGTGAGGATGGGACATGTTCACTTGAAGGTGGCGGATATCAAACGGGCGCTCGCGTTTTATCAAGGTGTGCTGGGATTTGAACTGACCCAGCGGATGGGCGACTCAGCGGCATTTCTTTCTGCGGGCGGCTATCACCACCACATCGGACTGAATACATGGGAGAGCGCGGGCGGGGTAGCTCCTGCGCAAGGAACGACAGGGCTATACCATCTGGCAATTGTCTACCCTACACGAGCAGAACTGGCCGATGCGCTGCGTAGGCTGATCGACGCTGGCGTTCCGCTGGATGGTGCAGCAGATCATGGAGTCAGCGAAGCGTTATATCTACGCGATCCAGACGGCAACGGCGTCGAGCTGTACTGGGATCGTCCGAAGGAGCAATGGCCACAGAATGCCAAAGGCGAACTCGCCATGTATACGCGGCAACTGGATCTTGCGGAACTCCTGGCAACTGCGCCGTGATCGCTGTTCCCTTCTCTGCTAATAAGCTTGCAGCCGGTCGAGGGGAAGACGTACCTGAAAGCAGGTGAAATGGGGCTTCGAATCGACACTCACCGTTCCGGAGTGTTTGCTAACGACCCGCTGCACTGTATCGAGACCAAGACCAAGTGCCGTCCCGATGGGCTTAGTTGTGAAGAATGGCTCGAAGATGCGCGATGTAAGCGCGGGGTCGATCCCTGAGCCATCGTCGCGTATCTCAATCGTGGCCATCTGCCCAGTAAGCCTGGTCGAAATCGTGAGCGTGCCATGGTCATGCATGGCGTCGAGCGCGTTTTCGATGATGGCCGACCAGACCTGGTTAAGCTCGCTGCCGTAGGCGCTGACCAGTGGCAGAGAAGGATCGAACTCCAGCCTGATATCGACATGCTCGGTTCGAGCACGGAACATCGCGAGAGTGTTCTCGATGGATTGCGGCAGATCAACGTCCTGAACGGGAGCCTGATCCATGAAGGAGTAGCCCTTGATGGCGCTGATGAGCTCGAAGATGCGGCTGCTGGAGTCGACGACGGTCTCGGCCATGCGCTCGACACGAAGCGTGCTGGCAAATGTGGAGACGGCCATCGGAAGGACGTCGGGGCTTACGGTTGCCGCGAGTTGATCGAGCAGGTCCACGGGTAGCATGGTCTCAGCCAGGGCTGGCGCGATGTTCCATGGATCAGGGATATGATGCGTTTCGAGCCACTGCATAAGCTGGGCTTCGCGGTCAGTGGCTTCAAGGGGACTCGCCGGAATGGGAGAGAATCCGTCGAAGACTGCGATGCGGTTGCGGGCGATCCTTACCCAGGCACGATACTGCGCAAGATCCTCATCAGAACGGAAGAGCCGTCCGAGACGATATTTGGCCTCGTCGGAGTTCCGAAGCTCAGTGGAAAGGCTCGAGGCGGAGCGCTGTGCTGCAGAGGCGGGATTGTTTAGCTCGTGAGAGAGGTTGGCGGCCAGCTTGCCAAGTGCGATGAGCTTCTCGGCTTGTTCGTCCATGCGGGTGAAGTCGCGGACACGATCGAGCAGCAGATTGACACACCGCTGCCCCATAGAGGGAATCGCGATGAGCATCGCGGGGAAGAGATCCTGATGAATATCGAGCACCCAGACCGGATCAATGCTGTATCCATCGGCGCCCCATGTCTTCATACGCGAGTAAGGGAGCTTGCCCGTGACCGACGAGGTACGTCCGACGAAGAGTGAAACAGGACCAGATTTGCGGCGGTGGGCCTGAACATCTCCCCCGAGGATGATGTTCATATGAAAGGCGGGCTCTCCCTCGCGAAAGACCAGCGAGCCCTCAGGGCCAACGCGCTCAGTGCCATGCGAGGCAAGCCAGATGTATTCATCATCGGTCAGGCCGTGAAGCGGAGAGACACCACGAAGGGCAGCTATGATCTCGGGCTGCGGCGTGGATTCTGCCGGTGCCTCAGCTAAAGCCTGGGCTCCGAATACAGAGGAATCGGGGAGGGCGGAGCTAGGTTGAGTGGCGATCTCGGATCTCCTATTGTTGCGAATACTGGAATCGATTAAAGCAGAGTCGAGTTTGTTTGCTGACCCGCTAGTTTGGTAGAACTCACTCTTTTATTTTGCGAGAGCACGTACTACCAGCTTACGCGGCTTGGGAGAGAGTTTCCTTTCTGGGTCTACAAGGTCTTTTAGCTCGTCGGGGTCCTGCCATAGCCGGATACCTCCCTCCACAGCATTGCTATTTGCGCCCAGAATGACGTGCGGAGGAAGGTTTGTCATGAACTTGGCGTTCCCTCCGCCTAGTAGAACGTAGTCGCAGACGAACGCTGCCTGAAAACGTGCAATGATATCGAGCACGGACTTCCGCCAGCGCTTCTTGCCGCGCGACTCAAGCCCGGTGACTCCGACGTACTCCTCATAGGTGAGGCCTTTCTTGTAGGGCAGATGCGCGAGTTCGAGCGGGATGACGACACCTTCAAAGACCATTGCCGAGCCAAGGCCGGTGCCCACACCGAGAAAGAGCATGCGCCCGCCGCGGTAGCCTCCGAGCGCCTGCATAGCCGCATCGTTGATGAAACGAATAGGCTTGCCGAATGTCTTCTGGTAAGGAAAGTCGATCCATCCGGGAGCAAGGTTGTGCGGTTCAGCGAGCGGCCGATCGTGGACAACAGGGCCGGGATAGCCAATCGAAACGCCGTCGTACCTCCAGTCTTCCGTGGCGGCGAGAACTTGCTGAGCCATTTGCACGGCCGTCATAGCGGGGCCTGAGACGATCTTGATGGGAACTCGTTTGTCGCTCGAGGCGACCTTAATGTGCGTTCCGCCGATATCGATGATCAGAACCTTCATACCGAAAAGAATACAGGTCCAGAGAGCAGTGTGACGGAGTCGGCTAGTCCTGCATACTCTGCTGCGCGCGACGGAAGGCTGCATCTCGGACGTGGACCGAGCCCTGAAAAGGACGGTCGATGTCGGCGATAGCAAGCAATACAAGCGCGATGAGCAGCGAAAAGGCAAATACCTGAATCATGTGCAGCCATGCATTATCAGCGCCAAACATGCAGCAAGAGACGATCGTGACGATGCCTCCGAAGATAAGCACCCACCAAAGGATGGTGGGGAGTCTCGATGTACTTTCAAGCAGACGGATGCGGCGATGCTCCGACACCGAGCTTAGTTCGTAGAGCGCATGGTCTTCGGCGGTGATCTCGGTGGGTTCCGCTGCCTTGACGGACATAAGGATCTGCCAGAGCTGCTGGTGGATCCCGCTGCTCTTCAGCGACTCATTGTTGTTGCGCGCCATCTCTGGCCAATCTCTTTCGATAACCACATCGACGTAGTTGCGAGCGGCTTGCCTGAGCTGTTCCCGCTGCTGTGCCGGCAGGCCATCCGCCAACCGGTAGACATTTACGATCGCGTTGGCTTCAGAGTCGGCGTTCAGCTCAGCGAGTCCGAAGTTTGTCCAAACGGTATAGAGCATGAACCCAAGGATCACCGCGTAGGTGGTGCCGAGAATGCCAAGTTGCCAGCCGATGATGTCATTGTGCGCCCGGCGCTTGACCGCAGGCCAAAACCGCTCGAGCAGCCACCGGAAGAGAAGAGCGGCGCCCACGATAAGGATGGCGATGACCACATTTTGCCACGTGTCCAGCATGGCGATGATCTTATCGCCAGTGGGCGGGAACACGGAAAAATTCTCGAGTGAACACGCGGTTTTTGTTCGAGTTCTTTAGCCGGGCTGGGACTTTACAGCACAGACGCCTAAACCCGATTCACGAGACGCTCGCGGCAAGCACCAAGCAGCTACTTCGCTTCTGCCTTCTTCGCCGTAAACGTGCCGGCGTAGTTGAGAGGCTCCACGTCGATATCGCCGCTGAGTTCGCCCTTGTCGTTGTAGGTCCCGGTGTAGGTGAGGGTCAACGCCTGCCCTTCATACTCGCCGCCATGAACGAAGACGACCTTCTTGTCGGTCACGGTCACGGTCGTATCGTAGCTCTTGCCATCGGAGCCCTTGCAGGAACCCGTAATTTTGTCTTTGTCCTGCGTAAAGGTGCAGGTTTCATTGACGGGATATCCCTGGACGTCACCGGCGATCGTCCACGATCCGGGAACCGCTGGCTGCGCGAACAGGGCTGTGGCCGACACGAATAGCAAGGGGAGAACGCGCTTCATAGAGCTCCTTTGGAGTTGTGTGGTTTGAATATACACGCGGGAGTCGCAACCACAAGTTGAAAAAGGCAGAGAAATTTAACTGCCTCTTTGGCCAGTCGTCCTGACGATTACTGGCCGGTTAGCTGCGCGACCAAATGCCCTCGCCGGGATTTCTGTCATCCTCGGCTAGCGTGTTGCGGCTTTTCGGGGGCGCCCTCCGAGAGCGCCGTTGGCCCGGGCGGCGGAGGCCTTGGCCGTAGTGCGGGCTTTGCCTCCCTCGGCTCCGAGGCGGGCGGCCATCCATTTGCGCGAGCCGAGAAAGCCTTCGAGGAGTGCGGGAGGCATCCGATAGGATCAACCAATGGATAGACTCGAGCGAGAAGAAAAAAAGGGAGGACTTTTTCGAGTCCTCCCCTTTTGTTTTTGTGTCAGCAGCGCCTGCTGCATGCGATGCTTACTCGGCAGCCATCTCTTCCTGCTCGCCTTCCATACGCATGGCTTCGAGTTCGCGCTCTTCGGCATCATGCGCTTCCTGAACCTCGGCCTGCACCTGGGCTGCCGCTTCTTCAAGCTCTGGTGAGAGCTGGACGTTGCGGTAGTACTCCATGCCGGTACCGGCGGGGATGAGGCGGCCTACGATGACGTTCTCCTTGAGGCCGCGCAGCGTGTCGATGGAGCCGTTGATGCTGGCTTCCGTCAGTACACGAGTGGTCTCCTGGAAGCTCGCAGCCGAGATGAAGCTGTCGGTCGAGAGCGACGCCTTGGTAATGCCGAGCAGCAACGAGCGCCCAATGGCAGGACGTCCGCCGGTCATCAGGACGCGCTGGTTCTCCGCGTTGAAGCGGAAGCGGTCCGTCTGCTGATCGACGAGGAAGCTGGTGTCGCCGACATCTTCGATCTTCACCCAGCGAAGCATCTGACGAACGATGGTTTCGATGTGCTTGTCGGAGATGGTAACGCCCTGGAGCCGGTAGACTTCCTGAATCTCGTTGACAAGGTACTGCTGCAGTGCACGCTCGCCGAGGACTTCCAGAATGTCGTGCGGGTTACGAGGACCGTCGATGAGCGCGTCACCGGCACGGAGGCGTTCGCCCTCTTGCACGTTGACGTACACACCGCGAGGAACGCTGTACTCCTCTTCCTGACCGTTGTCAGCCGTGACGTAG
>DATDHL010000097.1:0-6702 GCA_036521575.1 Edaphobacter sp.
GGCGTGACGACATTCCAGCCGGGCTCCTGCTGGAAGACGGCTAGGGTGGCGGGCGAGACTTTTTCGGCAAGAACAATCTTCATTGGCAGAAACCTTCCAAGAACTGAGTTTTGCTGGTGAAGGGTATACCCCCACCCCGACCTAATTGTGCAAAGTCTTCAAAAGAGGAGACTTAGGTTTGGACTTAGGGGCTTATCCGGTGGGATTTCCACGCAAAGTCTTCGAACCATGGGAGTTGTCCGCGCAGGGAGCAGCACTCGTAAATGGTTCTAGATCATTGTAGCGAATGGGCCGCGGTGTCCGGTGGGGTAAGGAAGGGAATGGTTTATCCCAACCTTGGCTTGTCCATCGAATTCTTCCCGCGACTAGGGGGGTGGGCGGATCTTCGAATCTCTCCTGGTTAATGGTCATCATCTTGAGGTCTGCAGCGGATTCGCCGTTCCTGATGCCTTCCTCGTAAGATGCGAGACGGCTAGATAAAAAAGTGTGGGACGAAGAAGGTGGAGCACCCAACTATTTCGATATTGGCGGAATTTTAATCTCGAAGATCGTAGGCCATTGCTTGCCGGTGACGAAGAGGCGGTGGTGTTGGGCGTCGTAGGCGATGCCATTGAGGACGGACTCGGCGTCGATCTTCTGGTCCGGTGGCAGCAGGCCGGTGCAGTCGATCCAGTCTATGACGTGACCGTCGACGGGCGAGATGCGGGCGATGCGGTCGGAGTGCCAGACGTTGGCGTAGATGACTCCGTTGAGGAACTCAAGTTCGTTGAGCTGGTCGATGAGGGCGGGTCCGTCGTGGACGACGATCGAACGGGTCTCGGCGAAGTTGGCCGGGTTGCGGAAGCGGAGCGTGGAGGTGCCTTCGCTGGTGATGAGTTCGGTGAGGGTGCGGGTGATGCCCCAGCCTTCGCCGTCGTAGTGGAAGGTCGCGAGGGTCCGGAAGGTGGCGCGGTCGAAGACGAAGCCGGTATGGGTCTGCCAGGTCCACTCGATGAGATTGGGGCCGAAGTCGATAATGCCTTCGCCGAAGTATTGCGGAGGAATTTCGTGGCGCTGGAGGACCTTGCCCGTAGTGGGATCGGTGACGAGGATGGCGGAGTGGCCCTCGCGGCCGGTGCCCTCGTAGAAGCGGCCATTGAGGTAGAAGAAGCCCTCGGTGTAGTTATCGGTCGAGTGGGGGAGCTTTGCGAGGACTTTGCAGGGGGAGACTGGAGCGGCGAAGGCCGGGAGGCCGGTGACGATGAGAAAAAGGGCGAGTTTTGCGTAGAATTTCGTGGGGACAGATGTGCGATCAGGCAAAAGGCTGCTCAGATGAAGGAATGAGGTACGAAGGAGGTTAGATTATCAGTGATCGGTGTGGCGAATGTAACTTTGGAAGGACTAAGCTTCACGGAGCGTGAGAGGATTTATGTATGAGTGATTTCATTCCGAAAGCAGGCGAAGTAAAGATAAGCGGGCTTGGCCCGAAGGCACAGAAGCTACAGGCAGCGCGCGAGAAGGCGGCGCGTCTGAATAACGGCACAAAGGCGATCCCTGGTGCGTCAACGGCGTCGGTTAAGGCGAAGGACTCGTTTGCCGGCACGAAGAAGACTACCTTCCAGCGCAAAGCCGTCTAGCGGAGCGGCAAGGCCTTCCTATGATCTGCCTCTATGCGAAGAAATGAGGCAGGAACGAGCTTAGATTGTCGGTGATGGGCGTTCCGGACTCGCGGATGCCCATGCCGCAGCATTCCTGATCGACCATCCAGAGGCCGAGGACGGGGTAGCGGGGATTCCCATTTTTTTCCGGAAAGACGGCCTCAGGAGCGAGAGCCTGGATGATCGGTCTACCGTTGTAGGGGCCGTCTGTACTGGCGATGGTGGCGTTGTTGCGGACGACAGTGATGTTGGCGCCTTCGCGGGAGAAGAGAGGCTTGCGGACGTAATCGCGCAGGGTGTTGGAGACGTTGTCGAAGTGAGCTTCGAGGAGGAGCTCGTGGCCAGGGTAGAGCTGCCAGAGGATGGGCAGGATGCCTTTGTTGGAGAGGAGCATCTTCCAGATAGGCTCAATCCAACGGGTGCTCTGGTAGGTCTCGACGGCGCGGATGCCGAACTCTTCCTGCACCATCGCCTCCCACGGGTAGAGCTTGAAGATTGAGAACATAGCATGCTCGTCGGGATCGACGAAGGCTTGCTGGGCGTCGTTCCAGCCAACCTCATGCATGAACATCTGGAGCGTCTTGAGACCGGCCTGCTGGGCGGTGTCGCGGAGGTAGACGAGGGTGAGTTGGTCTTCCGGGTTATCGAGTCCTGCGAAGTAGATGGGCTTTGATAAGTAAGGGTCGATGTCCTTCCACTTGGCGATGAGTTTTTCGTGGATGGAGTTGAACTGGTCCGGATGCGAAGAGGCGAGGTTCGGGCCCTGGTCTTCGAGCCAGCTCCATTGGATGACGGCGGCTTCGAGGAGGGATGTGGGGGTATCGGCGTTGTACTCAAGGAGCTTTGGAGCGTGGCCGCTGGATGCTCCGGCCCAGCTGAGGTCGAAGCGGCCGTAGAGCGAGGGTGGCTCATTCTCCCAGGCCCACTCGATGGCGGGGATGGCCTCGGCGGGGATGTCGAGTTCGGCGTAACGCTTCTCGTCGATGACGTGCTGGGCGGCGGCAAGGCACATCTCCTGCAGGGTGTTGCCGGCGGCCTCGAGGACGTCGATCTCGGCGGCGGTGAACTGGTAGGCAGCGGACTCGTCCCAATAGGGGCGGTCCATGCCTTCAGCGTCAGGTGTGTGGAAGGTCAGGCCTGCGGACTCGACTTTTTGCTGCCAGCCGGCGCGAGGGGTGAGGGGGATGCGCTGCATTATTCTCCTGCTCCGCCGCCGTGGCCACCTTCGCCATGACCGCCTTCACCGCCGCCGTACGAATGGCCGAATCCTCCGCGAGTGGTGACGCCGGAGCGGTTTGCGTAGCTGTGGCCCTCCGCTGGGACGTAGCCGCCGCCGCCGACTACGCTGCCGAGACCATAGCCTCCCCAGCCGCCGTAGTAGTAGTGGTAGGGCAGGATGAAGGGGATAAACCCGCCATGGCCGTCGGGGCGCTGCTGCTGGGCTTGGCCCTGGGGTTGATTGGCGCAGAAGCTGTCGTCCACGACTTTGTTGTTTTCGTCGACGCAGCGTTGCATTTCGGGTTTGCGACAGCCCATCGTCATGGCAAGGGCCGCCGAAGCGAGAAGAGGTGCGGCTACTTTGGTCGAGCGTTTCATCGGGTCGCACCAGAGTATCAGGCGGAGACCGCGTTATTGCAGCTTCTTCAACTCCGGATACTGCACAAATATCCGGCGCTGGTCATCCGCCGACAACTGCGCCAGCCGCAGGGGCTTGTCCTGCGGGCGCGTGCCTTTCTGATTCAGCACATTCATCAGGCTCCACTCCCGCTGCAGGGTCTGGGGCTCCTGTGCAGTCAGATCGTAGCGGGTAAAATCGATGACCATCGGTGCCTCGTTCTTCGTCCAGTTCCGCAGCAGCGCCAAGCGAAACTCACGATTCATGTACCACTTGATCTCCAGCTCTTTTTCAGACCCCGGCGCGCCGGTTCCTCGCTCGTCGAAGCGATAGTTCAACGATGCATTGTTCGGGGTGTGCTCCCGCCACTTCAAGCCAAACTCGCCCTCTGTGATCACACTGGTGTCCGGCCATCTGTCCCTCACGGCCTGCAGCCAGTAGGTCAGGTCCTCGTCATGCCCAACCGACACCTCCCAGATCCCTGTGACCCAGCCAAATCCATTCAGCGCGTGGCCTTTGTCGAAGTGCATAGCCGTGGTGTCCATCATCTCCTTGCGGCCCGCAACCTTCCCCAGATTGCCTACAGCTTCGATCGGGCCCACGCCCAACCGGCTGTTAAACTTGCCCTCGAATCCCTCGCGTCGCGCTGTCAGAAAGTCGCAGGTCCAGCCATCCAGACACACGCAGTCGATGAAATCCGCCGCTCCCTGCGCTGGCTTCAGATAGTGCTCGCGGCTCGGATAGTACGGATAGCAGATGCCCCCGTCACCATCGCCATTGTCGATGCCGTGCTGGCTCCAGATCTGTCCCTGGCAGACATGAATGCCCTCGTCCGTCGCGAGGTATCGCTGGCTCTCCGCATCCATAAAGCCCGCCACGATGCACTGCGGACGATACCCGCCACCCACCATCGTGGAGATCATACCCAGCGCCTTTCGAATCGTCTCGCGGTTATTGGCCCGCGTGTCATACATTGGCGCGAAGTAGCCGCCCGGAATGAACGTGATCTCGTCGCCATACCGGTCGTGATACGACGCCAGAAGTCGCCGCGCGTCTTTGTACTCCTGCCGGTTGTCGATCAAGGCCAGCCAACTGATCGCCCACGTCATCCGGCCATCCGGACACCCTCTGGCAAACGCTTCTCTCCGCGAACGAATATGGGCGGGACTGTTGTCGGGAGCTTCGTCTTCGCCGATCGAACGAGTCGGCGTCACCTCAATCTGGTTCACCCGCACGACGGAGACATGCGTAATAAATCGTCCCCGCAGAGGTGAAGGTCCTGGTCCGAGCGCCATCGAACTCTGAGCCGTGAGTGCGCCAGAGATCGCGGCAGCGGCGGCGCCGACCAGGAATTGTCGTCTGCTATAAGCGTCGTTCGTTGCCATATCTAGAAGTCCGGTCCTCCCCCGACTCGTATATTCCACCGGGTGGGCGTACCGCGAAAGCATATCAACTTTATATTGGCCGTTGCTGAGTTCGGATCGCAGAGGCGAACTGAGGAAGAGCGGTTCGCTTCGCGAATACCCCACCCGGCGGATCGGATCACGTCTACGTCTTCGGCGGCGCTGGCAGCCGTTCGGCTGCGAATATCTTGACGATGTTTTTTGCAAGTCCGCTGGAGGCGATGGTGCCGTCGAAGGCGGTGACTTTGCCCGCTCCGAGGAGAATCGAGGTCTTCTTGTCTGAGATGACGAAGGTGTGCACGTAGGTGAAGAGGGGGCGGTCGATTTCGATCAACAGGTCGGCGACGCGCTGGTCCTGAACAATTGTGAGGCCGAGCTTGTCCCAGTCCTTCTGGAGGACGAGAGCTCGATCGAGAGTGTCGACGGTTAAGAAGGAGGTTTTGGAATGGATGCAGATAGTCTTGGCGTTCTTGAGGATCTGACTGGGTTTCGCTTCGGCGATGGCTGCGCTGGACAGGAGAAGATCAGCCGATTTGGCGGGCATCTGTAGGGCAGCGCCGGATCCTAGAGGGATACGGCGACCGGAGTCCGGGAGACCTAGCACGTTGTCGATAGGAACGGCGAAGGCAGCGGTTCCCTTGCCGCCAGTGATGATGCCGATGAGAGCTCCAGCGCGGTCGACGAGAGCGCCACCGCTTGAGCCGGGAGCGACAGGTGCGGTGAACTGCAGGAGGCGGAAGCCTGAGCCTGCGCCGGGGACTTCGTCGGCGGGTCGGACGGAGGAGACGATGCCCTCGGTGGCAGAGAAGGTGAGACCGTTCGAGTTGGTGACAGCGTAGACGGGGTCCCCGGAGACGACGGTAGATGTGCCACCGGGCGTGAGTGCAGGGAGCGCGCCGGCGGATATCTTCAGGGCGGCTACGTCGCGGCGCTCGTCGAAGCCGAGGAGATCGACTCGGTCGAAGACGTCGCCATTGGGGAGGCGAACCTGGACTTCGAGGGCTCCCTTGACGGCGTGAAGAGCGGTGAGGATGATGCCGTCCTTCGAGATGACGACACCGGTGGCGATGGAGTGGAGTCGGCCTGCACCCTCGCCTGAGAGGACGATGACGGTCGCCGCTTTGGTCTGCTCGAAGATGGTTTGCGGTGACGGAGTTGGCGTTGGTTGCTGGGCGGCGAGCGAAATCGAGAGGGCGAGCGTGATGGGCAGGAGAAGAGGCTTCATGGGGTGGCGAGATTATACCTGTTTGATGGTTGGAAACTAATCGTGCATCAATTGAAGCTTGGACATAAAAGACAGCGAAGAATGGGTACCCGGTTTTGCGCCCTGAGTGACAAGCTTCATCATCCTGTAAACCCACGTCCGAGAATCCGGACGTGGGGTACCCGGCTTGTTAGCCACTCTATTTGGTGCGCTCTGCGAAGACCTTCTGCGCAGCGATCAGCCCTTTGCCGAACTCGAAGCCAGCGAGCGGTAGTTTGGCAGCTACGGCTACCTGCTCCAACGCGCCAATGATGGCGATGGTGTCCATATAGTCGAAGAAGCCGAGGTGAGCAATGCGGAAGAGGTGGCCCTTCATCTCGCCCTGGCCGTCGGTGACGATGGCGGCGAACTTCGACTTGAGACCCTTCACGATGACGCCGGAGTCCGTCCCCTCGGGAGGCAGAATAGCCGTGGCTGCGGCTGCTTCGTAGCCCTTGGGCGCAAAGAGCTTCAGCCCCATGGCTTCGGCTGCGGCGCGGGTCATGGCAGCGCAGGTCTCAGCGTTGTCGACGAGCTTCTTGCGGCCCTCGGCGAGGTCGCCCTCGGCCTGTCCAGCGATGTAGTCGAGCGAGGCTCCGAGCGCAGCAATAAGAGCTACCGAAGGCGTGTAAGCCGACTCACCCTTGGCCGCGTTCTTGCGCTCCTTGCGGAGGTCGAAGTAGTAGCGCGGATTGTAGGTCGCCTCCATGCGGTCCCAGGCGCGCTGCGAGACGGCGAGGTAGGCGAGGCCGGGAGGGATCATGACGGCCTTCTGGGAGCCGCCGATGAGGACGTCGATGCCCC
>DATDHL010000098.1:0-2191 GCA_036521575.1 Edaphobacter sp.
TTGTTGGCCAGGCCCTGGATCTCTGATTCTGCGCGGCGATTGACGTCGTAGTCCAATTCTCCGCGAACACGATCCTTCTTGTCCTGACGGTTCTGGCTCATCATGATGACGGGTGCCTGGATAGCTGCAAGCATGGACAGAAAGAGATTCAACAGGATGAAGGGGTAAGGGTCCCACGCCTTATGCCTCAGCAGGATGTTGATGGCCGTATAGATCACCAGAGAAGAGAGGAAGATCAGGATGAACGTCCACGATCCACCGAAGCCAGCGACTGTGTCGGCGATACGTTCGCCCAGGCTCGACTCCTCCTCGATCACATCGTTGACGTTTCGGCTGGCTCGGCCGCGCACCAATTGCTGCGATGCATGGAACTGGCGGCCCAGCACGGTCAGCATATCCATGCCTGCCATGGGCTTGCGTTGCAGCAGGACGGCGATATCGTCGCGGCTGATTTCAAGACAGGAAGTCTCTTCGAGGGCAAGCGCTGTGGTCTGGTGCGGAGTCTGCTCCAGCATGGAGGCGAACCCAAAGAACTCGCCCTGGCTGGGTTCGTCCACCAGCACCTCTTGGTGATCTTCATCTACGGTTGTCACACGTGCCTTCCCCGACATCATCACGTAGGCGTGGTTGCCGGGTTCGCCCATCTTGTAGATGCGCTGACGGGGAGCGAACCGTTTCAACTCGACCTGCGCCGACAGGACAGCCAATTCATCGTCGTCCAGCAGAGCGAACAGCGGGATTTGTTTCAGAGCAGCGGGGTTACATGCCATGGATCACCTCCTCTTGCCTATTGTGCCTTGTGCTCCACAGCATTTTTTGCCGGGTGAACATTAAAAGTAAGCGTCGAAGCACAGGTTGCGTACTGCACCGTCGTGTTCGCCTGGTGTCACTGATCTTAGGTGTGTGCGCTCTCTGGCGACCACGGGAGACTCGCAAAAAAGAGCAGATTCCGAATGAAAATATTCTTCTATTGACATTCGTCTTCTCGGCCCCGTATAAGTTGCATCCGAAAACAATTTCAAACTGCGAATGAAAGTGTCGTTCATTCGGCACGCCTGTGCCTGCCTGCGTGCAGCTATCGAGAACCCACGACGGACTGCATCCCAGGCTCTGACGAGGTGTGTGTCCCAATGAAAGCGGTTTCACCAATTTTGGAGGTCTTAATGAAATACGGATCGAAATGGAGTCAAAAACGGCAGGGGAGCATCGTAACGATCATCGCTGCCATCTGCTGCTTCTTCCTGATTTCAAGTCAGGCGCAGGCCCAGCGGTATCTCGGCGCCATCAGTGGCGAGGTTAACGACTCAACTGGCGCAAGAGTTCCTGGAGTCCGGGTGACGGCTGTAGAGGCGTCAACGAGGTTCACCACAGCGGTTGTCACGGGAGGAGAGGGTATGTACACCTTCCCGGCCCTTCAACCGGGTACCTACACGATCACTATCGCAGGTCAGAGCTTTCGGACTGCGTCGCGTACCGGCATCGTCCTGACAGCCGGACAGACACAGCAGGTCGACTTCAGTCTGACGCCGGGGACCGCAAACGAGACTATCGAAGTGTCGACCGACACGTCGTTGCTTGATACAGGCTCGGCCAACATCAGCACAACACTGAGCACCAAAGAAGTAACGGACCTGCCGAACATCGGCCGTAATCCGTTCGTGATGGCGACTCTCGCCGCGGGCGTAATCAACACCGGCTCGGGTGGCTACTTTCAGGGAAAGTCCAGCCAGTTTACTCAGCCGTTTAGTGGTGTCGCAGTGCAGATTACGACCGACGGTAACGGCGGCCACAATCGCTTGACTCTTGACGGCATTCCCGACGATCCGGCCGAACGTTTCTCCGGAGCTGGCTACACGGGCTTCGTTCCGTCGCCTGAAGCTGTTGAGGAGGTCAAGGTCCAGACGTCGATCTTCGATGCGCAGATTGGCCATGGTAACGGCACTGTCACCAACACGGTCGTCCGCACTGGAAATAACAAGCTCCATGGCGCGGCTTACTATGCCTTCCAAAACACTTACTTGAACGCAAACACCTATGAGCGAGTCCCTAATCAGAACGCTGCGACGGCTCCAACCCGTCGTAACAACGATCAACTCGCTCAAACCGGCTTCGTTCTTGACGGGCCGGTATACATTCCCAAGCTCTACAACGGACGTGATAAGACCTACTTCATGGTGGCCTATGAGTTCTA
>DATDHL010000099.1:0-2141 GCA_036521575.1 Edaphobacter sp.
ACCACCGGCCTCCACTTCGACGACGTAGCCAAGCTCCTCGCCGCCTTCCGCAAGCTCATCGAAGGCGGAGGCTCCCTGCTCGTCATCGAGCACAACCTCGACGTCATCAAGTCCGCCGACTGGGTCATCGATATGGGTCCCGAGGGCGGCAGCGGCGGCGGCCAGATCGTAGCCGCTGGCACCCCGGAAGAGATAGCCGCCAACCCAGCCAGCCACACCGGCCACTGGCTGGCCCCTATCCTCCACCTGCCATCCGCAAAAACCGAACCCGAACTCCAGGTCACCGCGTAACGCGCAGAATGAGTGACAGCTGCGGAGAGTAAGTTCCCAACGAATCTCGCTGACGGATTGTATCCAAGACTTGTCATTACCTATCGAACCTCGATGAGCGCATCGGCGATTTATCACTCACGGAGAACTTGTATTTTGCTTCCTGCGTCCAGATGACGAGCAGAGCGTTTTTCAGGACCTATCCTGGCGCTGATAACGTCAGCTGTGGAGGCACACTTCTGTATCGTCGGTCTTACGGACAACAAAGCCGAAAGTTGGGCTTACACGCACGAGGGTGTCATTCGTAGGAACACGCCTGGTCACCGAGCTCTGCCAGACTTCGGCTTGCTTCGGGCTGGCGTGGTTGAAGCACCTGATTTGCCGCCCGCACCGGAAGCGGGCAATACCTTGCCACCTACTCGCTGAACGGACGCATCGGCGGGTTTTGTAGCTGTTTGGCTCTTAATAAGCGCTATGCGAATCGCTACGCCGTTTTTCTTGCCCGTATCGATGAGGAAGTCGGCCGTGACGGGAAGGTTGTTCACGAAGGCATCGCGCAGGAGGCTGAACATTGCCTGGCGAGCCGGAAGGTTGGCGTCGTTTCGGAGTTGGAAGCCCATAGCGCCATCGGTGATGGTGTTGAGGATAAATATAGCTTCACCATCGATCGCATCGGTGGGAGGACCGAAGCCGGTGCCAAGGTCGTGGGCGCGGAGAAAGACGATCTTTCCAGTCTTTTCGAGCAAGTTGGCCATGAGTATTCTCCTATGCGTTCGCAACGCGAATGATTTCACCAGCGCGGGGACCGGTCGTAATGTAGTCAAGACGGATTGGCCGCCCAGCGATGAAGGCGGATCGAAGCAGATCGAACATGTCTGTGCGGGTTGGTTGGTTCGCGTCGGCCCGCAGTTGAAAGCCGAACGAGCGCAGAGGATCCTCAGCGAGTTGCACGATCACCTCAGCGTCGAGAAAATTGGGCGCTTTGCCGAAGCCGCTGCCGAGTTCGTGAGCCCGCAAGAACGTGATGTGGCCCACAGTTTCGATCACGCTCCCATTCGGATTTACCCTGCCGTAGCCGATGACATCCATCACCTGCAAGTCCACGGCCGAGACTGGATTTACCACGTTTGAGTTGGAAAACTGGTTGAACGCGTCGTTGGTGCCGCCCGCCCAATCCCGCGTATCTAAATGATTTGCGGGAGCGTCGTTGAACTCCTTGAGCAGAGTGGTTCCATTGTTGATGGAGAAGAAAGTCGCCGCCCCGCCGCTCAGCGATCTCATCCCGGCGCCAGTGTAGGAAAAGATGTCGATCAAACTGAACGTATTGTTTCCGCCGGAGAGGCCGAAGCGGCCCATCACTTCGGAGATCTCATGTGCAACAACACCCTTAAAATCAAACGTTCCCGCGGCGATTGGACCGGAGAACGTGAAAGCATTTTTTACTCCGAAGGTGGTGCCTCCATCGTCAGACATATCATCGGCAATAACGCCAAGCGCTTTGGCCTGCGCTCGCGTCAGCTGCCAGATTCCGCCATTGCTGGGATCGGTCGCCGGCATCGAGCCGCCAGGACCGATGGCGATGGCATCGTTTTGCGTCGATGCGTGTGCGACCACCCGATCGAACAGGTCGGCATACTTGATCGTGACAAGCCCCGGGAAGCTCTCTCCGAAGACACCTGCCTTCGTGACGGCCTCAACCGTGATGTTGATGTGAATGGGGTCAGAGAAGGCGTCGGTAAAGACCTTGGCCGCCGCGATCCATGCTGCCTTGGCCGCCGCTGCGTTAGTGCCGAAATTTGTGGTGAATCCGGATGTGAATGTGGGAGTAATGATCAATTCAACCTCCCCCGAAGTCAGGCTGCCTGCTCTTT
>DATDHL010000100.1:0-11065 GCA_036521575.1 Edaphobacter sp.
GAGGACGGAGACTGTGGCAGCACTTTAGCACGAATTTCTAATGCTTGCAAGGTGGTGGCTGGATCGTTGTTAGCAGACGCGGCAAAGGCCAGGTGGCTGGCGGCGGCCCCGAGGTCGTCGTTGGAGGGGAAGGCCTTGGGATCGGCTAGTGCGCGCTTGAGGATGGTCTCGGCTTCGGCGAAGTTGCGGAGGTGGATAAGGGCGTCGGCGAGGTCGTCGAGGAGGGTGGGGTCGTGGGGGGAGGCGGTAGTCAGGGTGGCGTAGAGGGCTTCGGCTTTGTCGTACTGGCCGCTGCGGCTGTAGAGACGGGCCAGAAGGCGGGCGAGGTTTGGGTCGTCGGGATGGGCGGCGTGGAGCTTTTCGAGGATGGGAAGGGCCTGGGCGGGCTTGTTCTGGGATTCGTAGAGGCTGGCTAACTGGGCGTTGAGGGTGGGGTCGTCGGGGTTTTTGGCGAGGGCTGCGGTGAGGATGGTTTCTGCCTGGTCTGGTTTCTGCTGATGGATGAGGAGATGGACCAGGGCGGCGGTGGCGTCGGGATTCTGGGGGTCTGTGGTGAGGAGGCGCCGGTAGGCTGCCTCGGCGGCGGCGGGGTCGTTCGAGGCTTCGGCCAGTTCGCCGGAGAGCAGGATGTCGTCGGGAGTCTCGGGGGAGAGTTTGAGGGCTGCGAGAAGTTCGTCGGTGGCGCCGGCGGGGTTGGATTGCTGGTCGAGGCGGGCAAGGGCTCGGTAGGCGTGGGCGCGGAGGAGGGGGTCGCCTTTGGGAATGATGGTGGCGGCAGCTAGTTCAGCGTGGGCTTCGAAGGGTCTGCCGGAGCGGGCGAGGAGGAGGCCGAGGGCGAGGTGGGGCTCGAGGAAGTTGGGGTCGGCGGCAATGGCTCTGCGGTAGGTGGCTTCGGCGAGGGAGGTTTGGTCGAGGGCGTCCTGGGTGGAGGCCAGGTTGTAGAGGAGATGAGCGTCGGTAGGGTGCTTTTCGCTAAGGGCGGTGAGGAGTTTTAGGGCAGTGGGGTAGTCGTGTTTGTCGAGGGCTTCGGCGGCCTGAGTTAGCAGGGGGTCCTGCTGGGTTTGGGCGGTCGTGTCGGTTGCGCCGGCGGGGAGTTGGGCGTGGAGAGTCCCAGCGATGAAGATTGCTGACAGGATTAATGCGGGGAGTGTTGAGGATAGGCGATAACGCGAGGCGATGCGGTCCATTTTGTGCTGTGTTGTCTCCGACATCGGTTCGACTCCCCCTCCTGGGTTAAAGTATGCAAAGTCTTCAAAATAAAAGACCTAAGTCTGGACTTCGGTCCGGACTTAAGAGCGGAAGCCCGGCCTCGAATGGCCGGGCTTCTGCTGCTTTCTCCTGATTTAAGAGTATCAGGTGCGTCAAGGATTCGTGTGGAAAAGGTTGGATGGGACGGGATGCGGGATTCTTCTCCTTCGACTTTGCTCAGGGTCAGAGTGACAAGCGAGAGGTGGCAGTTGGCGATGGGTAGGCATCCTGCGAACCCACCTTAGCACCTTCGGCGCGAAGGCGGGGGCACCCAGCATTCTCTTTCAGGAGCGAGGGGTGGGGCCTTTGATTTTGGAGAGTAATAGGTTTGGATGGGGCGGGGAAGGATGATGTTCTCGGAGGGGGGCAGGGGCGTTCGTGAGTGGCCCGGCGGTATAATTCGCTCGGCTGGTAGGAGGTTGAAATGCACGAAACACACGTTCGTCGGGCCTCTTTATACGCTCTGGCCATGGTCCTACTGCTTGCGGCGACGACACTTGTCGCGCAGGACGTTCGATCCAACCACATGCCGGGAACGGATTTCTCGAAGTTTCACACCTATAAATGGGTTTCGATTGAGGGTGCTTCGCACCCGGATCAGATTGTGGATGCTGAGATTAAGCAGTCGGTCGATTCACAACTGGCGGCTAAGGGACTGACTAAGACGGATAGCGATAAGGCAGATCTGTATGTCGGGTACCAGATTGCCACCGATAAGGAGAAGCAGTGGAACGGGTATGGGATGGGCGGTGGCGTTCGCTGGGGAGGAATGGCGACTGCGACGAGTTCCACGATCAATGTCGGGACTCTCGTTCTTGATTTGTATGATCCGGGTGCAAAGCAACTCGTTTGGACTGGGAGTGCGACCAAGACGCTGGATCCGAGTTCGAACCAGGAAAAGAATGAAAAGAATCTGAATAAGGCTATGGCGAAGCTGTTGAAGAATTATCCTCCGAAGTAAGGCGAGGACGAGGATGCAGCCGAATGGCCACGAGATTTTCATGGCACTCACTCTCCACGTTCTGGCTTGAGGTCGGCATGGACGCGTGGTAGAGAGACTTCTACTTCCTGGCGGGGCGGGTTAAATACTCGCTGTCTCGGCTCGAGTTGATCTGTGACATTTCGACTGGTGGCCATAGCGTCATTACGGTGGAACCGTCGAGCGCCTGTTGGAGGTGCGCAAAGCGGTAATGCTTAACGTGCCGATGCCCTTTGAAGGTCACGAACCCGCCTCCCAGTTCAACAACGCCGGAGTCATCGTCATTGACCATTTGGTTGTTCAGCAGGCCGCCTGCCTTGTAGGTGTAGCTGCCGTCGGCGGCGATCGTATATCCGTATCTTATAGCGGTAAGAGAGTTGCTCTGGTATTGTCCCGCGTTGTTGTAATAGTCGGTGCTGGTAGCAATTCCGTTGGTCCATTGTCCCGTGAGATCAGACAGGTTGATGGAGTACTTGATGGCGGAGGCTCTTAGTGGCGCCACACGCACGCTGCCCACAACGGCCATCGCATTGTGCTCCATGCTTTCGAGCACACTACGGTCCCGGCTGACGAAGGCCACGGCAACGAAGGTCTTCCCTGACTCCAGCACGTACAGGCGCGTGTATGTCGTGTGGTTGACACTCGTACCGTCATAGTATTTTCCCGGATAGCCGACCGTCTCAGGGAGTTTATATGGATCGTAGCTCGGAATACCGCGGTAGTCTGGCCCGGCGAGCAGGACGCGTTTCCAGGCAACTCTGAAGTCGGCATTGGGGTCTCCGCTGGAGGGCATGTCGGTGTACACGGCTACAACCCAGAAACGGTTGTCCGCTTTCATTGTCATCGCGCCGAAGTCAGGCCCTTGCTGGTAATTCCAGCCATCGGGGACGGCGAAGGAGACTGCGCCCACGGTTTGTACCTGTGCCGATGCAGAGGCAACGCTTGTAAGAACGAGAATCGCGATTCCAAGAATAGGGCGAAGCATGTCGTTCCCCCCGAAAGCTAAAGTACCAGCGAATGACCATGTCCGAAAAGCGCCAGTTTGTTCCAGCTACAGATGAGAAGATTTGCATATGGAACTGCCCGATCGAGAGATATGCTATCGCGCTTTGCAAAGCCGTGACGCTCGTTTCGACGGCCTGATTTTTGTCGGTGTCACGTCCACCGGTATCTATTGCCGCCCTGTCTGTCCAGCGCGCAGTGCGAAGTTCGAGAATTGCCGTTTTTTTGGCTCGGCGGCAGCGGCGCAGGAGGCGGGTTTTCGTCCATGTCTGCGTTGCCGGCCTGAGACGGCTCCTGACCTGGCCTCGTGGCGCGGGACTTCGAATACGGTTTCCCGTGCACTGGCGCTGATTGCGGATGGCGCGCTGGATGGTGATGGCGCAAGTGTAGAGGCGTTGGCGGAACGTCTTGGTATAGGCGAACGCCAGTTGCGGCGATTGTTTCTTCAGCATCTGGGGGCCTCGCCCATCTCGGTAGCGCAGACCCGGCGTGTGCTCTTTGCCAAGCAGCTGATTCACGAGACGCAAATGCCGATGACCGAAGTTGCGTTGGCAGCCGGATTCGGTAGCGTGCGGCGATTCAACGAGACGTTTCAGAATCTTTTTCAGCGGCCTCCCAGTGCGCTGCGGCGAAAGAGCTCTGCGAACCGTGTTGGGGCGGATGCGGGAGTGACGCTTCGGCTGCGCTATCGGCCACCTTATGACTGGGAATCGATGCTTGGGCATCTGCAGGCACGTACTATTCCCGGCGTTGAGGTCGTAGAGAACGGAAGATATCTGCGTACGGTTGAGATTGGCGGATTTACTGGAAGCGTCGAGGTTACGCATCTGCAGCAACGACAGAGCCTTGGGGTTACGATTCGTTTTCCGAATGTTCGGTCTTTGCCCGCAATTGTGAGCCGAGTGCGCCGTCTATTTGATCTCGGCGCGGACATTGAGACGATTGACGCACATCTCTCTGCCGACCCGTTGCTTGCACCTTTGGTAGCACAGCGTCCTGGATTACGCGCGCCCGGTGGATGGGATGGCTTTGAGTTGGCGGTGCGAGCTATTCTCGGCCAACAGATCAGCGTCGTCGCGGCACGCCGACTCGCGGGACAGCTAGTTGCTCTGCATGGAAGGCCGGTATCGGCAGGCTATGTGAGTCATCCGGGTTTGTCGCATGTATTTCCTACAGCGAAATGTCTGGCCGCTGCTGCCTCTCTTGGACTTGGGATGCCAGGTGCGCGGCAATCGTCGCTGAAGGCATTGGCGGAAGCTGCTGTGGCTGACCCTAATCTATTTCGTACCTTTGGAACTATCGAAGAGGCGATTGCACGATTGCGCTCTATTCGCGGAGTTGGCGAGTGGACGGCGCAATATATTGCTTTGCGCGTTCTACGCGAGACGGATGCATTTCCTGCGTCTGACATTGGGCTGCTTCGCGGTGTGGCAACGATGGAGGGAGCGCGGCCAACTTCGGCTGGACTTCTTGATCGTGCCGAGTCGTGGCGGCCATGGCGTGCCTATGCAGCGCAGCATCTTTGGGCAGCTGATGCCGCTGGGATCTCAACGAACGGGAGGACACATGGATAAGGTTCTGCAATTGTTGATGAGTCGGATCGACACGCCTATTGGCGAGATGCTTGTTGTGGCGGACCACGAGGGAAATCTGCGGGCGGTTGATTGGACAGATCATGAGACGCGCATGCTCCGCTTTCTACGGCGTCACTATGGCGAAGATGGATTCAGGCTTGAACAGATGGACAATCTGAATGGATTGACGGATGCGATCAGGAGCTACTTTGCCGGAGATCTTTCGGCGATCGACACATTGCCGGTGCAGACAGGTGGTACGCCTTTTCAGCGCGAGGTGTGGCGGGCTTTGCGACAGATTCCTTGCGGCACTACGGTTTCTTACGCGACGCTCGCAGGACGAATTGGACGGCCTGCTGCAGTCAGGGCCGTTGGGCTTGCTAATGGATCAAATCCAGTTGGAGTCATCGTGCCTTGCCACCGTGTGATTGGAGCGAATGGTTCGCTTACGGGCTATGGTGGCGGCATTGAACGTAAGGGCTGGCTTCTGAAACATGAAGGAAGCGTGCCAATGGATAAGAGGCAGCAGCCTCTATTCTGATGTATGTTCCGCAGTGCCGGTTATTGAAGTTCCTCTTTCGTCGATCCTCAGCGACAGCCCCTAAGGTATTCTTACTCGTCGCAGATATTGCGAGTCGTGTCTCTCAGAATGCGTGATCGTTCAGAGGAATCGATATATGACCGGCAGCCAAGCGCCTGAGGTTCTTACGTCGCACTCCCGAGGATGGCATCGCCTTATGGCATTTTGCCGAGCTGTGGGAACCGCACTCATGTGGGTCGTGCTTGGTTTGCTCAATCTTTGGGCGGCGGCCGCGATCTATGTGGATTGCCGAATTGCCTGGCTACGGATTCCGCTGGTCGGGATCTATCTTGCTCTGTTGGTTGTTTTGATCGTGGGGACACGCCGTTATCGAGCACTGGGTTGGCTCATTTGTTTTTGTGTTGTGTTGGTGTGGTGGCTCAGCCTAAAGCCATCGGGTGAGGGGAATTGGCGGGCAGATGTGGCGAAGACGGCCTGGGTGGAGACTGCAGGAGATCGGGTTACGGTACACAATGTCAGAAATTGCGACTATCGCTCGGAGACCGAATACAGCGATTGCTGGAGTGACCGGACGTACAATCTTGCTGATCTGCGGGGGGTTGATTTCTTCTTTGTGAATTGGGGTGTTCGCTGGATTGGTCATCCGATTTTGAGCTTTGATTTTGGCAATAATCAACATCTTGCGTTTTCGATTGAGGCGCGCTACAAGGAGGGGCAAACCTACTCGGCGATTCTTGGATTCTTTCGTCAGTACGAATTGATTTTTATTCCTGCCGATGAGCGTGATGTGATCCGGTTGCGCACGAACTATCGAAAGGACGAGGAAGTCTACATGTACCGCACGACGGCCACGACGGAGGTCGCACGGAGGTTTTTTCTAACGTACGTGGACTATCTGAATCATCTTCGTGATCATCCTGAGTGGTATAACGCGGTAACGAAGAACTGTACGACTGCGCTGGATAGCCAGCTCAGCGCGGATTTGGCCGATGCGAAGCCATGGTCGATCAGACTGCTCTTGAATGGGACTTTGGATGAGCTGCTCTACGAGCGAGAGCGGCTGGTGACTGGGGGACTGCCATTTGCGGAGCTAAAGGAGCAAGCGCACATTAATCCATTTGCCCATACTGTGAACGAGTCTCCCGACTTTTCTGCGCTCATTCGTCAGGGACGGGTTGGATTCTAGTTGGCTCAGTGGGTCATCGCGTAGACGACGTAGTTCACGCCGAGGCGGATTCCGAGGTCGGAATATCGCAGGGGGTAGCGCGGGTTGTTGAGCCACTCCCAGGAGTCTCCTATGTCTGAGTTTAGGGAGATGGCGACCATGATGCGGCCTTTGTCGTCGTAGATGCCGCGCCAGCGTGCGACTCTGCCGTCCTTTTTGTAGCCGGTGTTGAGGTGCTCGGCGCCGGGGATTTGGTAGCGCTCGTCGAGATCGAAGACGGTGTGGAAGATGGGGTCGCTGTCGGGGATGTCGACGATGGGGCGGTCGGGGAAGACCATCTTCATAGTTTTTTCGAAGTAGGCTTGCTCTTCCGTGCCGTGGAAGTCGTCGGCCATGAAGAAACCTCCGCGAAGAAGATAATCGCGGAGCTTTTTGGCCTGGGGTTCGGTGAGACCCCACTCGCCTACCTGCACGGCGTAGAGCCAAGGCCAGTTGTAGACTTCGTCACCGTCGTCGAGGTTCACGGGTTGTTCGACTGAGCGTGCGTCGATGCGGGTCAATCGTTCGATCGAGCCAGCTAGTGCGCGGTCTGCGCGAGGGTAGTCCTGGGTCCAGAGGGAGAGGCCTTCTCGCCAGTCGCCATCGAAACGACCGCGATAGCCGTCGAGGGGGCCGGGAGGGAACATGAGGCGGGCGAAGGCCCACTCGGCGCGCCTCTGCCAGTCGGATGGTAGAGGCAAGGTCTCGTAACCTTCAACGGAAGGGAATTGGCGGAAGGGACGCTGGGCGTGCAGCGCGCCGAAGAGGGCTCCCGCAAAGGCGAGGACGAGGATGCAGCCGAATGGCCACGAAATTTTCATGGCACTCCCTCTCCACGTTCTGGCTTGAGGGTAGCACGGTGCAGGGGAGAGGCGCGGCCGGGGTTTGGGTTGCGGAACAACACCGGGCGAAGGTCTTCAGTCTGTGGTGGATGATGGGGCAGGACGAGCGGTCTTATCGGGATCGGGATATTCGACGGAGGGAAGATGCTCGCGGGCCATGCCTTGCTCGATCTTTGCAACGATGTCGGGGTGTTGTGCGGCAACGTCTTTGCTCTCCCACTGGTCGACGGAGAGATCGTACAGCTCGAGTCTTCCGCCACGCTTGAGCCGGACAGCCTTCCATTTGCCCAGGCGCGCGGCCTGACGGTAGACGGGCTCGTAGAACTCCCAGTACATGAAGCGGTCCTCGACCGTCTGGTCTGGGTGAAGGAGATAGGGACGCAGGCTGATGCCGTCGGAGTGCACGGGTGGAGCACCAGCGAGATCGAGCGCGGTGGGGAGGACGTCTGGGAAGTAGACGGGCATCTGGCTGACGGTGCCGGCGGGAATGTGGCCCGTCCAGCGGACGATGAAGGGGTCGCGGATACCGCCTTCGTACATGTCGCGCTTGTAGCCGGTGAGGTTGCCGTTGGAGTCGAAGAAGTCGATGACGCGGGTCTGCTGCACGGTGGGTTCGGAGCGCGGGCCGTTGTCGGAGGCGAAGAAGATGACGGTGTTCTGATCGAGCTTCAGGCGGCGGAGTGTGTCGAGGATCTGGCCGATTCCTTTGTCCATGTACCAGATCATGGCGGCGTAGGTTTTTTCATCGTCGGCCCAGGTGGGATTGTTCGCGTAGGGGCCGAAGTCGCGCGCGGTGTAGGGGCTGTGAGGGCTATCGTAGGCGACGTAGAGAAAGAACGGCTCGGCGTGATTGCGCTCTATGAAGTCTATGGAGTCTTCGGTGATCATGGTTGTGTCGTAGCGGCCATGTTTGCCACCTGCGTTTTCGGGGATGTCGATGAGTTGTTCGTTGTGGCAGCGCTTTTCGGGCCAATAGCCCTGGGTCTCCTCGATCTGAGTCAGCCAGCCTTTGAATTCGTCGAATCCGTGTTTGGTGGGGATGGCGTCGGGATCGTAGCCATCTAGGTGCCACTTGCCCGTGAGGCCGGTGCGGTAGCCTGCGGCGTGGAAGTAGTCGGCGATGGTGCGGTCCTGCGAGGTGAGGCTGGCTCGGCGGATCTCTTCCTTCTTCTTATAGCCGACGTGGCCTGCGGCGAGGGCGAAGTTGTCTCGCACACGCGCGTGTCCGGCGTGCAGGCCTGTCATCAGGGTGCAACGTGATGGTGCGCAGACGGGTGCGCCAGCGTAGCCCTGGGTGAAACGCATGCCCTGGGCGGCTAGGCGATCGATGTGGGGAGTGCGGATCCTTGTTTGGCCGTAGATGCTGGGATCGCCGTAGCCCATGTCGTCGGCGAGGATAAAGACGACGTTCGGCGGGTGGGGTGTTATTTTGTCCACACCCAGCGCGAAGGCTGTGCCGGTTGCGAAGGCGCTGGCGATAAAGCTTCGGCGGCTCAGATGGGACGACGTCATACGGTCTCCTGGGTTAGTGGATATCGCACCTGATACCTGTCGGGGAGAGACAGGCGTCAGGTGGCAGAGCACGAGTAGTGTTTCAATGGAAGAATAATTCCCTGAGATTAATTTGCCTTGCAATTGCCTCAGGCTGGGTGGAATTCCTGGCGTTTTCGTGCGAAACGCAGATTTGCGCTACACGTATGCGATGCAATCGAACGCAAGACCATAATCGCCGGCCGGGAGCGCCGCTGGCTGGACCGTATTCCGTGCGGGGAAGACCGATCCCCATCGACGCTTCTTATAGACGGCGTTCATCCGGTCGAATTCGTGGATGTCTTCCAGAAAGACGTTCACTTTTAATACTTTGTCCAGCGACGATCCTGCAGCCACCAGGTTTTTCTCGATTTCGTCGAGAACCCATTTCGTCTCTTCCTCGATCGTGCCTGGGATGCGGCACCCGATTCCGGAGACAAAGAGCAGGTTGCCGAACGATACCACTGGGGTAAATGGGAATTGTGTGGGCGGCTTGCCCGTTGCATCCTTCTTCGTCATTTGTCGCGATTGCGCCGAGGCTTCTTGTGCAGTTAAGACCGCGCCTGCTGTCAGCGCTGCGTTCTTTAAAAGACCTCTCCGTGTCTGCTTTCCCATTTACGAATGCTCCCTTTTTGAGATGGATAGAAACCCAGACATGGTACAGAATTTCGGCAGGGCGTGGAGCTCTCGGGTTATGCGGTGACCTGGAGTTCGTGTTCGGGCCTGGGTGTGGCGGGCTTCAGGACGGGAGCAAGCCAGTGGCCGGTGTGAGAGGCCGGGTTGGCTGCTATCTCTTCGGGGGTGCCGGTGGCTACGATCTGGCCTCCGCCTGAGCCGCCTTCGGGACCGAGGTCGATGACCCAGTCGGCGGATTTGATGACGTCGAGGTTATGCTCGATGACGAGGAGGGAGCCACCGCCTTCGATGAGCTTGCGGAAGGCAGCGAGGAGCTTGGCTACGTCGTCGAAGTGGAGGCCGGTGGTGGGCTCGTCGAGGATGTAGAGGGTTCGACTGCGGGCTTTGGCTGCGGTTTCGTTGCCAGAGCGGTTGGTGATGCTGCGGGCTGTGGCGAGGTGCGAGGCTAGTTTGACGCGCTGGGCTTCGCCACCGGAGAGCGTGGTGGCGGACTGGCCGAGACGGACGTACCCCAGGCCTACTTCGTCGAGGACGTAGAGCTTGTCGATGATCTTCGGATGGCCTGCGAAATAGACGAGAGCTTCCTTGACGGTCATGTTGAGGACGTCGTGGATGTTGCGGCCTTTGTACTTGATGTCGAGGATGGAGGATTTGTAACGGGTACCGTTGCATTCTTCGCAGGGAAGTTCGATGTCGGCAAGAAACTGCATCTCGACGGTGACGGTGCCGTCGCCTTCGCAGACGTCGCAGCGGCCGCCGGGGACATTGAAGGAGAAGTGGCCGGCGGTGAGGCCGCGGCGCTTGGCGTCGGGTTGGGCGGCGAAGAGAGCGCGGATATCGTCGAAGGCCTTGATGTAGGTGACGGGGTTGGAGCGCGGGGTGCGGCCGATCGGAGACTGGTCGACGAGGACGACTTCGTTGAGGTGCTGGACGCCGGAGAGTTCTCGGTAGAGATGGGTGGAGTCGCCGCTGCCGTCGGCCTGGCCGAGGGCTTGCATGAGGGCTCGGTAGAGGACTTGATGGATGAGGGTGGATTTACCTGAGCCGGAGACTCCGGTGACGCAGCAGAGGAGGTTCAGGGGAATGTCGAGGTCGACGCCGCGGAGGTTGTGGATGCGGGCTCCGGTGAGCTTGAGGTGCTCGCGGCCGGGCTCGCGGCGGTGCTTGGGGACGGGGATGGTGGCGCGGCCGGAGAGGTATTTGCCGGTGATGGAGTTTGGGTTGGCGGTGACTTCTGCTACGGTTCCGGAGGCGAGGAGTTGGCCGCCTAGTTCGCCTGCTCCGGGGCCGAGGTCGAGGAGGTGGTCGGCGGCTCGGATGACGTCGGGGTCATGCTCGACGACGAGGATGGTGTTGCCGAGGTCGCGGAGCTCTTCCATGATGCGGATGAGCTTGGCGGTGTCGCGGGTGTGGAGGCCGATGGCTGGTGTGGGTTCGCCCAGACTTTGAGGCCGACGGGCTCCGGCACGGGGCACACCCATGCTTCGGGGCAAGGACTGCCCCTCATTC
>DATDHL010000101.1:0-4676 GCA_036521575.1 Edaphobacter sp.
TTGAGCTGCCAAAGCAATATGTAAAATAAGCCTCCTACTTACAGTGACATACAATCATCAGACACAACGCTACTGTCAGCATCCACCACCCAATCCCGGAACTTTTGACACGCTGATGAGTCAAATCTACTCAGACCCACCAGCAACCCATCTCCTTAGGCTGCAACAGCTACACTAAAACGCGGGCGTTCTTTCGAGTATGGATCTCCACCAGAAAATCCGAACCCTCCCCACCCAGCCGGGCTGTTACCTCTATAAGAACGCCGAGGGGGAGGTCATCTACGTCGGCAAGGCAAAAAACCTCCGCGCCCGCGTCCGTTCTTATTTTCTCGAGGCCTCCCAGGCCAACGCCAAAACCGGCTCCCTCATGCGCGAGGCCATCGACGTCGAGTACATCACCGTCGCCAACGAGCACGAAGCCCTCGCCCTCGAAAACAACCTCATCAAGCAGAAGAAGCCCCGCTTCAACATCCTCCTTCGCGACGACAAGACCTACCCCTACATCAAGCTCACACTCAGCGACCGCTACCCCAAAGTCTTTGTCACCCGCCGCCTCCGCAAAGACGGCAGCGCCTACTTCGGCCCCTACTTCCCCGGCAACCTGGCCTACCGCCTCGTCGATCTCATCCACCGCACCTTCCTCATCCCAAGCTGCAAGGTCGATCTCTCGCGCTATCACCCCCGCGCCTGCCTGCAGTACTACATCAAGCGCTGCCTCGGCCCCTGCGTCGAAGGCCTCACCACTCCCGAGACCTACAAGCAAACCGTTCGCGACGTACAACTCTTCCTCGAAGGCCGTCCCAACGAGCTCGAGCACGGGCTGACCACCCGCATGGAAGAGGCCGCTGAGACCGAGCAGTTCGAGCTTGCCGCCCGCCTCCGAGACCAGATCGTCACCCTCCACCAGATGCAGGACAAGCAGCGCATCGCCACCACCGACAACGAGGACGCCGACGTCTTCGGCTACCACTACGAAAACGAGATGCTCGCCGTCAACCTCTTCCACATGCGCGGAGGCAAGATCGTCGACCGCCGCGACTTCTTCTGGGAAGACCTGCCCGAGTTCCTCTCCGAAACCCTCAACGACCTCAGCGCCGAGACCGAAGAAAGCGCACCACGCGTCGAACCCGACCCCACGGCCTCCGCCCCCGATATCAACGAAGACGCACCCGCCATTCAGAATGTAGTCCAGCACACCCCCATCGCCGAGCTAGGCGGGCCCTTCAACCCGGCAGAGTTCCTCTCCGCCCTCTTGAAGCAGCTCTACCTCGACCAAAACTACGTCCCCCGCTCCGTCCTGGTCCCCGTGGACTTCCCCGACCGCACCATCCTCGCCGAGCTCCTCTCCGAACGCACCAACCGCCGTGTCGAAATCCTCGCCCCCCAGCGCGGCGAAAAGCGTTCCCTCGTCGACCTCGTCTGCCAGAACGCCAAGCAGTCCTACGACCAGCGCTTCCGCGTCCTCCAGCCCAGCATCGAGGCCATCCAGGAGACCCTGCAAGACGCTCTCTCACTCGAAGAGCTCCCCCGCCGCATCGAGTGCTTCGACATCTCCCACATCCAGGGCGCCGAAACCGTAGCCTCCATGGTCGTCTGGGAAGACGGCGCGATGAAAAAATCCGACTACCGCAAGTTCCAGGTCAAAACCGTCACCGGCGTCGACGACTTCGCCAGCATGCGCGAGGTCGTCCAGCGTCGTTATAAACGCCTCCTCGACGACAAAAAACCCTTCCCCTCCCTCATCCTCATCGACGGAGGCCTGGGCCAGCTCCACGCCGCCTACTCTGCGCTCGAAGAGATCGGCGTCACCCTCCAACCCCTCGCATCCATCGCCAAAAAAGAAGAGATCATCTACGTCTACGGCCAGGAGAACGAACCCGTAGTCCTCGACCGCCGCTCCCCAGTCCTGCACCTCGTCCAAAAAATCCGCGACGAGAGCCACCGCTTCGCCGTCACCTACCATCGCAAGCGCCGCGAGATGCGCGACCGCGACAGCGAACTCCTCGCCATCCCCGGCGTAGGCCCCCGCACCCGCCAGCGCCTGCTCGAGCACTTCGGCAGCATCCGCGGAATCAAACAAGCCAGCCCCGACGCCCTTACCGCCGTAGTCAACGCCGCCACTGCCGAACGCATCCGCAAGCACTTCGCCGGAGAGGAATCAGCAGCGGATACTGTGCTCCCTATCCTGCGGTAACACGACTTACCTGCTGCCAAGAACATACCGGTTTCCATCCGGATCTTTGAAGATAGCCGATGTTCCCCACGATTCTTTCTTCGGCTCCGACACGAACTCCACGCCGCGCTCTTTCATCACTGCAGCCGTCGCAAAGACATCGTCCGTCGTAAACGATAACGGTTGAAACCCGCCGATCCGGCTCTCATGCCCATCCGGCGTAAACAACACCAACCCCGTCTCAGCTCCCGGGATCAGTAGTTCGATCCACCGCTGCTTCCCATCGAAAGGCTGGTCCGTTGCAACTTTAAAGCCCAGCTTCTCTGTAAAGAATTGCAGGGAACGATCCTGATCTGTTACTGGCACGCTTACAAATTTAATTCCGCGAATCATCGGTCTCCTCCATATGCAGGTGAGAATAGAGCCTCAATCCTGGCATGACAATCGCCCAGCAATAGCTATACTTATGATCGGTACAGCAATGCCAGAGATCGACGACTACGTTCTCGACACGCTCCTGCGCGACCTCACCGGCCACGACCGTCGCCCCGCCGCGTTCCTCGTTTATCTATGGCTCACGGGGGAACAGACACGCCGTTCCGCACCTGTCGCCATCAGCTATCAGGAGTTAGCGGAGAATATTGGGATCTCCCGCAGTTCGGCACAGTCGTCGGTCCGTTGGCTTCTACGTCGCAAGCTGCTCACTGCCACCAAAGCCACTGTGACTGCCGTACCCTGCTACACCGTGCAATTCCCCTGGCGCCGTCGTCGCTCCACCAGCAGCGTGTCCTAAAGATCCTTCATATTGTCACGACGCCAATTCACCCGCCCTCGACTCAAAACGAAGATCCACCCTTGGCAGCCGCAAACGTATCGCAGGCCGAAACCTGCCCCTCATCAAGCCCACGCGTGAACCACTCCGTACGCTGAGCCGACGTCCCGTGCGTAAAGGTCTCCGGACTCACCGCACCTCGGGTCATCTTCTGTATATGATCGTCCCCAACAGCAGCCGCCGCCTTCAAACCCTCGGCCACATCGACCCGATCGATGAGGTGCCGTTGAGCCGTACTGTGCGCCCAGATCCCCGCAAAGCAGTCGGCCTGCAATTCGAGTTTGACAGACAGTGGGTTCTGCTCCGAAGGCTCCTGCCTGGATAACGACCGCACCTGCCGCTCGATCCCCAGAATGTTCTGCACATGGTGTCCCAGCTCATGCGCGATCACATAGGCTTGAGCAAAGTCCGCCGTACTGCCGCCGAGCCGCCTCAGCTCATCCCAAAACCCCAGGTCGATATAGACCTTCTCATCCGCCGGACAATAGAACGGTCCTGTCTGCGACTGAGCAACGCCACAGCCGGATTGAGTGTAATCCCGGAAGAGCACCAGTCTGGCATGGCGATACTCCTTCCCCGTCTGCTCCGGCAGGACGACTGTCCACACCTTCTGCACATCATCCAGTGTCCACGACACAAGCTGCGCCGACTTCTCCTCGTCCGGCAACGGAGCCGCAGCCCGCGAAGGCCCCGCCCCGCCGCCCGAAAGATAACTACCAATGAAGTTCCGCCCCGTAACCAGGCTGAGGATCAGGAGAAAGATAAACCCAATAATCCCAAGTCCGCCCCCGCCGAAGCCACCACCAGAGGATCCACGCCGGTCCTCTACATCATCGCTGAGACCACCAGGAGTCCAATCCATCGCTCACCCCCATATCAATGTATTCCAGAAGCACGTACGCCGACCCAATCCCAATCTGTTACCCTCTGCAAAAAGTCGCAGATCATAGCCTATCGGAGATCTTGCATGTCCACTGCAACCACAACGGTCGTTCGGCCGACTGACCAAACGCTGGCTGCAGCACTTCGTCTGGCCCTGATCTTCTTTGTTATCAAGCTGGCCCTGCACATCGTAGCTAACATCTGGCAGGCGCACATCGGCTACGGCTACTTCCGCGACGAACTCTACTACCTCATCTGCGGCCGTCATCTCGCATGGGGCTACGTCGATCACGGTCCCCTGGTCGCACTCCAGGCCAGATTGGGAGAATGGCTCTTCGGCGATTCGCTCGTTGGAATCAGGATGTTCTCCGCCATCGCCGGAGCCCTGCGCATCCTCCTCACCGGCCTGCTCGCATGGTCGCTCGGCGGACGCAGACCGGCACAGTCATTGGCAATGATCTGCGTGCTTGTCGCCCCTCAATACCTGGGCACAGACAGCTACCTCTCCATGAACTCCTTCGAGTCGGCCTTCTGGATGCGCTCGCTCATGCTCCTGATCCTGATCCAGCGTGGCTGGGGCAACCGCCTCTGGGTCATCTTCGGCCTCTTAGCCGGGTTAGGTTTGCTCAACAAGCCGTCGATGACCTTCTTCCTCATCGCGCTTCTGCTGGCCCTCCTCTGCACCCCACAACGCCGCCTGCTCTTCAACCGATGGGCAGCAGTGGGCATCGCGATCATGATCCTGATCGCCTCACCCAATCTGATCTGGCAGATTCACAACCACTGGCC
>DATDHL010000102.1:0-2427 GCA_036521575.1 Edaphobacter sp.
GAAGGGAGTCCACGACATACACGTTCCCGCCGGGCGTTGCGAACGCGTTGGGCTGGGTTTCGTGGACAAGAAAGAATTTAAAAGGATGAGGGTAGCGTGGCTGAGCTGCACGTGAGATCGCGTCTGCTATCGGTTTCAGACTCTCGTAGAGCGGAGAGGAGTCGATGATCTCTCCCTTGGCCAACAATTGTTTGTAAGTTTCCAGACCGAGTTCGGTTTCTTGATCGGTCACTGGTTCGGGACGGGGAGCCTGCGCGAAGGATGTAGTGACGAGGATGGCGAGCATCAGGCCCACCCGCAATCCGAGTTTCGAGACTTGCGACTTCGGCATCTTCATCCCGTGTCTCCGTCTAGAGTTCATGCGACTGGTACTAAGTGGCAGGACTGTAAGCTGCAGTGCCAATTGTTGTCAATTATATGGGCGGTCTTATGGCGAGATTAGAACGTCGGCCTCACTGGCAGTTTACATTTCCCACCCTTCGCAAAAAGCGCGAAGGATGGGGTACCCGAGTTAGGTGAGATTTAGAAGGGTGGGCCACCCGCCCACCCGCAACTTATTTACCAAATCAGTGCACCGTCACAGGGTTGACAGTTTCTCTCAGGTCGAAGTTTGGCACGCGGCATGGAGTCGCAGGGTAGTCCTCAGTCGCAAAAATGTTCGCCCCCAAACACCTTTCTAGACTGAGCAGTACAGCGTCCGAGCCGACCATCTCTGGCGAATCCGGACGTTCTGCTGCAGTGAGCAGCAAACCGTCTGCGACAGTCTCGCAACTGTAAAAAGGACACCCCCCAACCGATTTTTCTCCAAGAAGGCGGAGGTAGGGAGCGCCAAAGAATGTCAGCCAATTCAGTTGATCGAGCCGCTGTCGCGGATTACCAGGAGCAGATCTATAGTGGCGTTGGCTCGAGTGCTGGGCCGTAGCGTACGCTGCACCAGCCCATAGAACGAAATCAACAACTATGCGTTTCAACCGTACAACACCTTCAGGATTAGTGAATTCAGTTGCTTCTATATCAAACCAAACATAGTTGAGGTTAGGAACTCGGCTCCTCCAGCTGGTTACGCCGAGAAGCAGACCAGGCTTTTTCTTCGTGAAGTACATCGAATTCGAAATCCCACCCTGTCGCTCCTCCATCCAGTCAGTAATCAGTCGCTCTTCACTATCAGGCGTGAAAGAGTTCTTGATGGGTTCGAACTGTCCCCATTTGTCTGGAATCCAATTCCCGCCGTCCAACGTCTTGAGCATTGACAGGAAAGTGACAGCTTTATCCGCACGCCCAAGAAAGCGTTCGGTCCATAAATGAACGGTGATAACCGGTTTTTTCATTGTGTTGGCTTTAGGGTCTTCGTGATGTCCACAAACT
This sequence comes from Edaphobacter sp., assembly GCA_036521575.1. Classification (GTDB taxonomy): domain Bacteria; phylum Acidobacteriota; class Terriglobia; order Terriglobales; family Acidobacteriaceae; genus Edaphobacter. The sequence goes on from DATDHL010000102.1 coordinate 1,366, forward strand.
TGTCTCCGGTGTATCGATACACCGCCACCCCGCTGTTAGTAGTCGTTCCCTGATTCTTGGTCTCGTTCTTTGCCCCTGAGGGTAAAGAACGAGTGCATCGTAGTGATGCACTCGTTACTCGGCGGGTTTGCCGGGTGGGGGTGGGATGGTGATGTCGATGGGGGTGACTTTGCCGAGGGCGTCGAGGGTAGGCTTGATCTCCGCCTGGTTGCCTACTACTACGATGCCTAGCTTAGATTGGTCTACGTATTTGTTGGCTACGCGGGAGACGTCGGCGGCGGTGACTTTTTCGATGCCGGTCTTGTACTTCTCGAGGAAGTCGGAGGGGTAGCCGTAGAAGGCCAGCGTGACCTGCTCGTTGAGGATCTTGTCGGGCGAGTCGTAACGGAAGATGAAGGAGTTGAGAAGCTGGTCCTTGGCTTTGGTCAGCTCGGCTGGGGTGGGCGGGACGGTCTTGAGGCGTTCGACTTCTTCAAGCATGGCCTTGGTTGCGGCTACGGTGCTGGCGCTTTTGGTGCCGGCTTCGACGTAGAAGACGCCGGGGTGGTCGTAGGATGCGCTGAAGGAGCCGCCGACGCCGTAGGCCAGGCCGAGTTTGGTGCGGACGTTCTGGACGACGCGGGAGCCGAAGCCGCCGGAGAAGATCTCGTTCATGACGCTGAGGGCGTAGTAGTCGGGGTTCGAGCGCTCAGTGCCGAGGCCGACGATGAAGATGTTGGACTGGTTGACGTCGTCCTTGTTGACGAAGTAGACGGCGCTCTTGGGATCGGTGAAGGAGATTTTGGCGGTCTGGAAGGCTTCGCCGCGGGGGAGTGGCTCGAAGGCGGCGCGGAGCTTGGCTTCCATGGCGGCAAAGTCGAAGTCCCCGGAGACGGAGACGATCATGTTGTTGGGGACGACGGTGCGCTGGTGCCAGGCCTTGAAGTCGTCGAGGGTGACGGCGCCGATGGTGGCGTACTCGGGGTGGCGGGCGTAGGGATTGGTGGCGCCGTAGGCGGTCTTGAGGGCCTCGCGGAGGGCGATGCCGCTGGCGTCGTCGTTGCGGCGGGAGATGCCGGTGGC
>DATDHL010000103.1:0-3067 GCA_036521575.1 Edaphobacter sp.
TCAGCCCAAAACTCCTCCGGCTGCTCCACGCTCCGCCGGTACATCGCCTCGTACTCTTCCAGGCTATTCACATGAGCCTTCGCCGCAAACTCAGCCGAGGGCGCAAACACCCGATTTTCCCGCAAACTCGAATCCAGATTCTGACCCTCAACAGACACCGTCACGCACATTCCTCCGCAGTTTTAACCATCCCCAAAAAGGTACGCTATCGCTCACACCACCAGCAACCCACAACCAGCTACCAAAGACCGGGTGCCCCATCCTGAGCGCGCCTGATCGCGCGAAGGTTGGGGAGTCAACAATCTCCCCGATGCCACACCAACCTCCAGAACACCCCGCTACCAGCACCTGCCCGAAAATCCGTCACTTCGCCACACCAGGCGGCCTCACCATCAGCGGCAACAACGCCGACACCGTCATCACTACCGAAATCACATGCAGTCCACCTACATACGTTCCACTCGCCTGCCGCATATGCGCGATCAGCAGCGGTCCAAAGGCACTCGCAAATCCCCACGCCGTCAGCATCAGACCATAAATCGATCCCACATTCGCCGGGCCAAAGTAGTCCGCCGTAAACGCAGGCATCGTACCGAACCCGCCGCCATAGCACATCAGAATGATGAACCCCACAATCGTCACGCTCGTAATCGAATGAAGGCTAGGCAAAAACCAGAACAGCAGGATTTGCAGACCGAACATCGCCGCAAACGTCATCTTCCGGCCCAATGAGTCAGAGACCCACGCCCAGAACACCCGGCCCAGAGCATTCCCAATGCTCACCACCCCAACCATCCCCGCCGCCGCAATCGCCGTGACCTTCGCGAACTCCTGAAACATCGGAGACTCCTGCGAGATCAACGATATCCCCGCCGATGTATTCAAAAAGAGCAGCAACCACAGCGCCCACCACTGCCACGTCTTCAACGATTCACCCAACGTAAAGTCCCTGGCAGTCTTCTGCGCAAGCTCCTTTTGCGTCGGCGTCCACCCCTCTGGCTTCCAACCCTCCGGCGGATTCTGCATGAAGTAGCCCGAAGCCACACTCACAATCAGATAAGCGACACCCAGGTAGGCAAACGTCTGCAATACGCCCACGTTTTGAATCAGCCGCGTCGCAATCGGAGCCGTCACCAACGCCCCCGCGCCAAACCCTCCCACCGCAATACCAGTCATCAACCCGCGCTTATCAGGAAACCACTTCAGCAGCACGGCAACCGGCACAATGTACCCAAACCCCAGCCCGATCCCACCAATCAACCCATACGTCAGATAAAGCCACCACAACCCATGGTTCGAAAAGCTGGCCAGGAAGACTCCGCTGCCATACAGCGCGCCACCGGTCATCGCGACCACCCGCGGCCCTACCCGCTTCAGCCACAGCCCGCCAAAGAACGAAGCGAACCCCAGCACCATAATCGCAATCGTGAACGTCAGCGTGACCTGCGAGATCGTCCAGAGAAACTCCTTGGACAGAGGAACCCGGAACACACTCCAGGCGTACACCGCACCCAGCGTCATCTGCAACAGAACACCAGCGAAAGCAATCCACCAACGGTTCAATGTCTGCATTCATGCCTCCGGCCCGTCCGTCGAAACAATAGCCGCTTTCCATGCAGATTCCCAGCAGAAATCACATGACCTGCAAACAAAATCCAATCCAACAGCTCTTTGTTACAGGACTGTTGACGCACCGCCCTTACATCATCAGCAGTTCGGGCACCTACTGCAGCAACTCCAACGCAGCATCCGTCATAGCCGTCACCCCCATCCGCAGCGTAGGCTCCGGCACCGGAGCGAACAAAGCCGAGTGCACCGCCGGCCTCGCCACACCCTTCTTCTGAGCCTCCGCATTCGCCACCGCATCATCCGCACCCAGCCAGAAGAGCACCGAAGGAATCTGCCCACTCATCCCAAAGATCCCGAAGTCCTCGCTCCCCATAACCGGCTTCATCTGGGTTACGTGCTCCGCGCCCAGCTTCGCCACAAACAGCTTCTGCAGCCGAGCCGAAAGCGCCGGATCATTGATCGTCGGTGGCGTCGACTCATTCTCCAACACCGTCACCACCGGCATCCTGTCATCAGGAACCCCCGCAGCAATCGCCACACCTCGTGCCGTCCGCTCCACACCTTTGATGATCGTCTGCCGTACATCCTCGCTATAACTCCTCGTCGTCAGCTCCATCCTCACCTCATCGGGAATGATGTTCCGCTTCGTCCCGCCGTGAATGTCCCCCACCGTCACCACGGCAGGCTGTTGCGGAGGCACCGACCGGCTCACCACCGTCTGCACCTGCGTAATAAACGCAGCCGCCATCACAATCGGATCCTTCCCCGCCTCCGGAGACGACCCATGACTCCCCACACCACGCATCACCACGTCAATCGAAGTCGAACTCGCAAGCGCCGGCCCCGGCACCACCGCCACCAACCCCGAAGGTATAGCCCAGTCATGAAGCGCGATCGCCATATCCGGCTTCCCGAACCGCTCATACAGGTGGTCCGCCATCATCGCCTTCGCACCATCGATCGTCTCTTCGCTCGGCTGCCCCACCAGCATCAGCGTCCCATGCCACTTGTCCTTCATCGCAGCCATCGCACGAGCCACACCAATCATCGTCGTCACATGAATGTCATGCCCGCACGCATGCATCACCCAACATCCTGCCCCGCCGGATTCTTCGCCCGCACTGTGCTTGCATACGGTAACCCCGTAGCCTCCGTCACCGGCAGCGCATCCATATCCGCGCGAATCAGCAGCGTCGGTCCCGCGCCATTCTTCAAGATCCCTACCACCCCAAAACCCTGCGTCCCATCGGGATACTTCCCCACCCGCTCTGTCACCGTATACCCGGCCTTGCGCAGCTCTTCCGCAAGCAGCGCCGAAGTCTTCTCCTCATGATGCGAAAGCTCCGGCGCAGCATGCAGTCCCTTGTACATAGTCACCAGACCAGGAACCTCCTTACCCACAACTCCCGAAACATCCTGCCCCAACGCCACAACAGCCCCCACACTCATCCCCACCACCGCAATCCACACACGTCCCCGCATATCACTCTCCCTTGAA
>DATDHL010000104.1:0-14680 GCA_036521575.1 Edaphobacter sp.
GATGATGCGCAAAGGAATCTGGATCGCAGTAATTATGGGCGTAATTGCAGCCAGCGGCTTTGGCCTGAAGGCCGCGGCAGCAGCTGACTCGGTGCAGGCGGGCGCAACAGCTCCCAATTTCACGCTGCCCTCGCAGGAAGACAAGCCGGTCAGCCTCAAGGACTACAAGGGCAAGTGGGTTGTCCTCTACTTCTACCCGAAGGACCAGACCACAGGCTGCACGATCGAGGCTCACAATTTCCAACGCGACATGGCCAAGTATGACGCAGCGAATGCTGTGGTTCTCGGCGTCAGCCTGGACACCGTCGAGGGCCACAAGGCATGGTGCGCGAAGGATACGTTCAGCTTCAAACTGCTGGCTGATCCCGACCACAAGGTGGTGGATGCATACGGTGTCCCGGTCATGACACACGGCGACATGAAGTTTGCCAGCCGCCAGACGTTCCTCATCTCGCCCGAGGGCAAAGTAGTAAAGGTATGGCCCAAGGTGGACGTGCAGACCCACAGCGAAGAAGTCCTGGCCGAGATCGCAGCTAACAAGAAGTAGCAATTTATCAGCAGACGCAAAAAGGCCCGGGCTCTCAATTGAGGAGTCCGGGCCTATTTGCTTGCCTTACTACGGGTCCCTGTTAGGCCTTCTTTGAAGCGATCTTCTTCACGACAGCCTTCTTGATGGCCTTCTTTACGATTGCCTTCTTGACGGCCTTCTTGATGGCCTTCTTTACGATTGCCTTCTTGACTGCCTTCTTTACGACAGCCTTCTTGACTGCCTTCTTTACTGCTTTCTTCGTTGCCAAGGTAGTACCTCTCTTCGTAGATTTTTTGCTGCTTGCAGTGCCCTTGTTGCGGGCCGCTTTTTTAGAAGCGACCTTACCGCCGCGGGGAGCACTAGACTTCTTCGCGGCAGATCTTGAGATCTTTTTCGCCACAGCCTTCTTGACCACGGCTTTCTTAACAGCCTTCTTGATCACGGCTTTCTTAATAGCCTTCTTGACCACGGCCTTCTTAATAGCCTTCTTCACGGCCGCTTTCACGGCAGCCTTTTTGACTGCCTTCTTTGCCTCGGCCTTCTTCGCCGCAACCTTCTTTGCGACTCTCCTAATGATTGCCGCCTTCACGAGCTTCTTCACAACAGCTTTCTTGATAGCTTTCTTTACCGCTGCCTTGGCAGGCGCCTCCTTCACAGGCACATAGACAGGCTCACTCGCCACCGGCGCGACCGACTCTCTCGTCGCTGGGGTGTAGCTGTCTATGGGTGACGGCGGAGGAGCGAAGATGCTCGCCTCTTCAGCGTGGGTATCAGGTGTGCTCTCATCGACATCATCATCAATATCGACTTCGTCGTCGTCAGAGGTCATCATGACCTCTTCTTCTTCGTCATCGTCGTCGAAGCGGTGGCTCACATCATCGTGATCGTCATCACCGAAGTTGTGATCGTCATCTGCGGCAGCTGCGTAGAGCTTGATCGTGTCATCCAACGTCATCATCGTTTCCCCTGGCTGCTTTGTACTTCTGACTCACTTGCCTGATCGCTTCAAACTTAGATGCAACAAAAATTCAAGTGTGCATCTCGGCACGAGATTCTAGCAACAGAATGCATCCATGTGCCAGTACATGGCAAGCACTCTTTTGGGGGAGGTAGCTTATCGTGTAGCTTTTGACTTCGATTGGGGAGAGCTGCTCTTCGCGTGAGAGGTAGATTTTTTTGCCGTTGAAGTGGTCGCGGCATGCGCATGTGTCGATTGCGCGTGTGTCGTTGTTGTGTGCCGAGCACTCGACGCAGTATGCGATTTACCCTTGCTGTGCGCGGACTTTCCACGCACACGCGTTCCTGGTGCGAGCTTGACGGGCTCTGCAACAGTGAGCAACCGACCAGGCTTCACAGCGTTTGAAGAAAGATGATTCCAACGGCGCAACTGTTCGACCGACACACTGAAACGATCCGCAACCGTAACGAGCGTGTCGCCGCGACGCACAGTGTAGTGCAGCGGATTTACGCCGCTCGCAACATTAGCGACAGGGATAACAAGCTCGTCTCCCTCTTCAACCGTCTCGCCTGCCGCGATGCCATTGGTCCCGGCGATGTCGCTCGGACGAACATGCTGCGCGATCGCAATCGTGTCGAGCGTCTCACCAGAGCGAGCAATATGGAAACGCCAACTGGTGCGCTTCTCCTCAGGAATATCCTTGATGCGCTTCGCAAAGACCTCGGAGGTTCCAACCGGAAGGTGGAGATCGAACGACATGTCGCGCGGCGTAGTCATGCGAAGCAGACTCGGGTTCAGCGCGACGATCTCCTGCAGCGATGCCCCCGTCACATCGGCCACAAGACGAAGATCGATCGCGTAGTCCACACTTACCGTATCGGAGATAACAGCCGGCTCAGGCGACAGCTTGTCCAACCCATACTGAGTCGGATTCTTCGCCATGATGATCGCCGCGATAATGCCCGGAACATAATTCTTGGTCTCGCCCGGCAGCACCCCGCGACGATAGAGCTCCCAGAAGTCCGCATAGCCCGTGCGCATGACAGCCCGCTGCACATTACCCGGGCCCCAGTCATAAGCGGCCATCGCGAGATACCAATCACCAAACTGGTCATACAGAGTCTTCATGTAGCGCGCGTACGCCTTCGAAGACTTCTCGGGATCGAAACGCTCGTCGAACCAGCCGTTACGCGCGAGGCCATAGGCTCCCGTTGGCATGAACTGCCACATGCCGCCGGCGCCGGAGCGCGCATTGAGAGCCTGCGGCTGAAAACCGGACTCAGCAACCGCGAGATAGATAAGATCCTGCGGAACACCCTCGTCTCGCAGGTTCTTCGAGATCATGTCCTTGTACTTGCCCGCACGCTCAAGCGAGCGAAGAAGATGAGCGTGGCCGCCCTGCGAGTTGCTGAAGTAGCTGATAAAGCCGGCAACGTAGTCATTGACTACGAGAGGAAAGTCGGACTGCGTCGTCTTGAGTTCAGCCGTCACCTGCGCAGTGAGAGCCGCGTTCGCCGGAAAGGTAACCTCGTTGGCAGCGTCGAGTGGCGCAGCCTCAATGGTGGGCGAAAAACCATTGCCCTGTTTGAGCGCCGCGATCTCGAGCGAGTTGACGGCATTCAGCAAGCGGTCAAACTCATCCGCAAGCTGCGGATCACTCTTGAGGTCCATGCCGCTGGTCAGCATCAGGTCGACAGCGGAGTCAAAATCAACGCGCGCCGCATCAAGATGACCCGCACGATAGTTATCGACGCCGCTGCGATAGGCCTGCTCTGCCTTGTTAATAAGTTCTTGCGCCTTGTAAGCCTTTGCGGCGTTCTCAACGGACTGTGCTGTGGTCGTACTGGTCGGCGCGGCCTGGGCACTATTGGTAGCCGCGGCCTTCGTCACTGTGGGAGCTGTCGCTTGCGTCAGCGCCTTGCCTGGCCCGGCTGTTTGACTCTGCGGACAACCCGCGAGCAGCACCAGAGGCAGGCACATGACAACAAGCACCCACCGCTGCGGTAGGGTGTACCGCCCTAGGTTGTATCGATCCAATTGCTGCATTGTCCCTGCTCATTGTAAGACGTATCAGCCGCTTAAACCTGAGCATCTCGTCGTCAAATGTTCAAATTTGCGAGATAGCCCTCGCCCCGCACCGCGTTTGCCGCGATGATATCCTTGAAGATTGAGGCATTCCGTTACCCCGTATGGATCCAAGTCACATCCGCAACTTCGCGATCATCGCGCATATCGACCACGGCAAATCCACCCTGTCGGACCGGCTGCTTGAGCTCACCGGCTCGCTGACTGCACGCGAGATGCAGGCGCAGGTGCTTGATGCCATGGACCTCGAACGCGAACGCGGCATCACCATCAAAGCACACACCGTCCGCATGGTGTACAAGTCCAAGGACGGCGATACCTATCAGCTGAACCTTATCGATACACCCGGCCACGTAGACTTCAGCTACGAGGTCTCGCGTTCCCTCGCCAGTTGCGAAGGCGCTCTGCTGGTAGTCGATGCATCACAGGGTGTTGAGGCGCAAACACTTGCGAACGCCTACCTCGCAATCTCAAACGGTCTCGAGATCATCCCCATCATCAACAAGATCGATCTCCCCAGTGCGGACATTGAACGCACCAAGGAAATGATCGAAAAGTCGGTTGGCCTTCCAGCCGACGATGCGATTGCGGTCTCAGCCAAGACAGGCCTCAACGTCGCCGATATCCTCGAAGCCGTCGTGCATCTGCTGCCTCCGCCCAAGGGCGACGCCGACGCACCACTACAAGCTCTCATCTTCGATTCATGGTTCGATCCCTACAGAGGCGTCATCGTGCTGGCGCGCGTGATCAACGGCAAGCTGCGCAAAGGAATGAAGATCAAGCTCATGTCGAACAACAAGGTCTTCGACGTAGAGAGCATGGGCGTCATGACCCCAAAGCCTGTTGAGATCGGGGAGTTGAGCGCAGGCGAAGTGGGCTTCTTCGTCGCGACCATCAAGAACGTCGCAGACACAAAGGTCGGCGACACCATCACCGACGTCGAGCGCCCGTGCTCCGAAGCTCTCCCAGGCTTTGAAGACATCAAGAGCATGGTCTTCGCCGGCCTCTACACGGTCGACTCGCACGAACACGCGATGCTGCGCGACGCGCTCGAAAAACTGCGGCTCAACGACAGCTCCTTCAACTTCGAGCCCGAATCTTCTGTCGCGCTGGGCTTCGGCTTCCGCTGCGGCTTCCTCGGCCTGCTCCACCTCGAGATCATTCAGGAGCGCCTCGAACGCGAGTACAACCTCGACCTCATCACAACCGCCCCCGGCGTGCGCTACAAGATCACGCTGACCGATGGCTCCGTCGTTGAAGTCGATAATCCTTCCCGCTGGCCAGACCCCTCGGAGATCGAGCAGATCGAAGAGCCCGTAATCACAGCGAAGATTCTGACTAACGAAGAGTACGTCGGCGGCATCCTGAAGCTGGTCGAGGACAAACGCGGACGCCAGCAAAACTTCGAATACGTCTCCGAGACGCGCGTAATGCTCACCTACGAGCTCCCGCTGAACGAGATCGTGCTCGACTTCTATGACCGACTTAAATCCGTATCGCGCGGCTACGCATCACTCGACTACCACCTCGCAGGAACATGGATCTCGCCGATGGTGAAGATGGACATCCTCGTAAGTGGCGAACCCGTGGACGCACTCTCGATCATCGTGCATCGCGACTTCGCTTACGACCGCGGCAAGGCGCTCGTCTCGAAGATGCGCGAGCTGATTCCACGGCAGATGTTTGAGGTGGCAATCCAGGCGGCCATCGGGTCGAAGATCATCGCCAGAGAGACCGTCACGGCCATCCGCAAAAATGTCATCGCCAAGTGCTACGGCGGCGACATCAGCCGTAAGCGCAAGTTGCTGGAGAAGCAGAAGGAAGGCAAAAAGCGCATGAAGCGGATCGGTAAAGTCGATATCCCGCAAGAAGCATTCCTGGCCGTACTAAAAGTAGGCGAGGAGTAATTTAGAACCCGATCTTCTAAGGCTAAGGCCGGAATGGGGCGTTAGTTTTAGGTTTGGACTGCGGTTTGTTTGAAAAACGCGCGTAATCGTAACCTGTCAGTAACAATGATCTGTGGAAACCCTTGAAATCGCTGTACTTGAAGGAAACTCATTCCCCTTTGCGTTCCTATCGATCCTCTGCTCCACGTAACCGGCTCATTTATAGAAGTTTGCAGGTATCAGCCGCCAGCGGCCGGCGACGTATAAAAAGCTGGTTTTGAACTTCACTGCAAGAAGATGAAATCGCAATCCACAGTTTTTTCCACAGACTTGAGGTATATGCGCAAAAAAATTGGAGTCCCGAAGGACTCCTTTTTGTTTGTTTGAGCCGAACTCTACGCTACTACTTAGGGGGAGCAGCTGCTGGTCGAGGCGTCGTTGTCGAAGGCCGCGGACGCGCTGCCGAGGGAGCCGCCGGAGGAGGCGCCGCGATACCCGAGGAAGTGTTATAGGCCGAAACCACAGCCTGCGTCACATCGATGTTCGTGCTCGGGTTGATCCACATCACGTTGCTCGTCTGCTGGTTGCTGACGTCCAGCAGAATCGTGTAGCCGTTCTGGCCGACGTAGTTCTTCACCGCCGCCGAGAACTTTTGCGCGATCTTGCCGTACGCATCCTGGAGATCAGCGTTATAGGCGTTCTGAGCATCCTCAGCATCGCGGGTAAGCTGCTTCTCCTTGGTATCGATGGTCTTCAGGCGGGTCGCGCGCTCAGCGTCAGATAGAGTGGCCGGAGCGCTCTGCAGAGACTTCTTCAGCGAGTCGACCTCACCGGAGAGCGCATCGATCTGAGTCTTTCTCGGTTCATACTTCTTCTGGATGTCCGCAACCGCCTTCTGGCCTTCATTGGTAGCGAAGACGCCCTGCTCAAACGCAATCAGCGCGATCTTGGCAGGAACGGCCTGCGGTGGCGGCGCTACGGGAGCGGCGGCCGGAGCTGCAGCAGGGGCTGCGGCGGCGGGCGCCTGGGCCAACGCGGCAGTAGCGGTCAATCCTGCGCCGATGGCGAAGACAAGAGCAAGGTTGCGATTCATACGGTTTGTGATACTCCTTCAAGATCGTTCAAAGTGGTCCGGCTATGCGAAAGAACTGCTTTTCGCGGATCCTGCAAAAACGGGGTACTACTTGGACGGTCCAGGTTTGGTTGCGGGAGCAGTAGGACGCGGACGCGTTGCCGACGGCGCACTCGGAGGTGGCGCTGCGACTCCGGAAGAAGCGTTATAAGCCTCAACAATAGCCTGAGAAATATCTATTCCAGGAACCGTCCACATCAGGGTCAATCCGCCCTGCTGCTGTGCAGCACTATTATCGAGCAGCATGGTAAAGCCGTTCTGCTGCACAAACTTCATAACGACAGGACCCAGCTTCTGCGCAACCTTGGCGATCGCATCCTGCACCTCGGCCTGATAGGCGTTGCTCGCATCTTCGCCATCGCGCTGATACTGCTTTTGCTTGGTATCGATGGCACGGGCACGCGAAGCGCGCTCTTCCTCGGTCATGCTGGCGGGTGCAGCTTGAAGCTGCTTCTGCAGCGAGTCGATCTCGGCCGCAAGCCCATCCAGCTTAGCCTTCTGTGGGGCGAACTTCGCCTGCAATTCCTGTAGAAGACGCTGACCCTCATTGGTAGCAGCAGCAACCTGCTCGTACTCGATAATGGCGATCTTCGCCGGAATGGCCTGAATTGGAACGGCGGCAGCGGGTGCAGTTGCTGCCGGAGCCGCGGGTGGTTGTGCGGCAGGGGTTTGGGCCAGGCTTACGGCAGTGGTCAACACCGCACCAAGGGCGGAGGCAAAAGCAGCGTTGCGATTCATGCGGTGGTGGTACTCCTTAGGGGGTCGTTCAATCAGATCATCCGGCCGTAGGTGCGACGTCGCAACCATCCGGGCCTTGCCCTGCGTGCGCTCTTTGCATCCACTCAGATGACGCATCCGGAAGATGCGGTCACCGCTTACCTCGATCACCCAGTTACGGAAGGAGCGAGAGGGCTTCCAGAACATCTCAAATTATAGGGCCGCACCCAATGCGGGTCAAACAAAGAAAAGTCAAATTCACGGCAATCGAATCCAAAAATATGGAACCTCACCGCGATAGCCTCCGTTTTTTGGACGACCCCACCCTTGCAGATCGAGAAAGTCATGGGAAAACGAGACGTTCTTGTTTGGCACTCAAATTGCTCTTATTCATAACGTTGCACCGTGCTCGACTCCTCCGACACGGCTGTAATGCCCGGGTTGCACAGATGTCGCGCCCCAAAGACGACGCGACCGTCAATCCAACCGGCTCACTTCCTGTCCAGGAAGTCTTCAGGAGGCCAGTGACTGGCCATTCACACACAAAGGCCTCCTTGCGAGAGGGGGCCTTTGACTTTCACCCTGCCGCTCAACTCCTGTCAGAACGCGGCCCCGGTGCTATACTAGAAAGAGTTCTTGCAAAGCATCGCCTTTGCGCGTACCCTGTGTCTTGCTTCGTGAGCCGGGTGTGGGTGCCGGTCACTTCGCTACTAATCGACGCCGTTATGTAGAATGGCCGGCGACGGCACAGGAGCAGTGGACCGGATTTCTCGGACTCTGTCGCAACTAAAGTTGAGGGTGAGAAAAAGTAAGGGGAAGGGACCGCCGCAGTTCGGTGATCCTGGCTGTGCGTGGTCGGTTTGGTTCCTTTGAACCGCCTGGGACGCAGCGAACCATGGCAATAGAAGACGTCCGTTCGAGTACAACTTGAGATCGTTTCTTCCGACGCTTAAAAACCGGCTTGCATCGCGCTCCGTGGCCCACACAGAGACGAAGGATTTATGGCGTGGGAGTGAATCGCTAAATTGCGTTCTAGGGCAATAGGAAGTGGAAGCATGACTTCAGAGCAGAATGTATCCGAGGTGCAGCCGCACCAGGATTCGACAACGTCACCTGGGCAGCAGGACGGGGACGCACAGTACAGCGGTGGAGCGAACGTTCCCCACGGCATGGGTCAGTCCAAAAGCAGCCGGCGTCGCCGCCGTAAGCGGAAGAACAAAGGTGCAGATATGGCTCCACAGGGTGAACAGGCTGGACAGCCGGTAGGCGCGATCCAGGGCTCGGCGCAGCCGCAAAGTCTTCAACCACCGCCACAACAGAACTTTCAGAACGCCGGCCAGCAGCAGAACAGCAGTGGCAAGCGATGGAAGAAGAAGTTCCGCGACCGCGACCGTCCACGCGGCCCTCATCAAAATGAAGGCAACGGCGGTGGTTTCCGCGACGCCAACTCGCACCAGCCTGGCAACACGACCGGCGGCGGCGGTTACAAGCGCAAGGGCGGCGGCGGCAAGCAGCAGCGCGGTCCTCGCAGCTTCGTTGGCCCCATGGACCACAGCTATCGCGAGGTGAACGGCAACTTTGCCGATTCGCCGCCATCCACCATCGAGACGCACGGCAACTTCCAGCGCCGAGGCAACGGCCACGGCCGCAACTTCGTCGTCAGCGATTCACAGCCGATCGACTACTCCCAGGGCCGCACTGTTCCTATCCCCGAGGACGCGCCGACCAAGATCTTCTTCTTCATCGAAGACCTCTTCTTCATCGCGAAGATTCAGGAGACAGCACGCAAACTGGGCGTCAAGGTCGCATTCGTAAAGAACGACAAAGAAGCCATCGCGGCATTGACCAGCAAGAGCGAGGAAGACCGCCCCGGTCTAATCGTCTTCGACCTGAACAACGCGAACGTCAAGCCGCTGACTCTGATTCCCAAGCTGAAGACAAAGCTCAAGCGGAGCACGTCGATCATCGGGTTCCTCTCGCATCTTCAGGGAGACCTGAAGGCAAAGGCCGTCGAGGCGGGTTGCGACACCGTCATGCCACGCGCCGCCTTCTCGCAAAACCTGCCGAATCTGCTGCGCCGTTATGGCCTGGCCGAAGAGGAAGAGACGAACTTCAACCAGTAACCACTGAGAAATACTTAAACAGGCCCGTTGAGCTCTCTCGCTCAGCGGGCCTTTTGCTTGATCTCACCGCGTAACACTTACCCCGGGGGCCACCGCATCGGCCGCCCACCCAACAGGTGCAGGTGCAGGTGATGGACTGTCTGACCGCCATCATCCCCTGTGTTGACGACTACGCGATATCCCTTATCGAGTCCCTGCGCCTTGGCAAGATCAGCCGCAGCCGCCATCAGGTGGCCGAGTAGCGGCTTATGCTCGGCAAGAGCCTTCGCCTGGGACGCAATGTGTTGTTTTGGGATAACAAGCAGATGCGTCGGAGCCTGCGGGTTGATATCCGGGAACCCGATGCACCACTCATCTTCATAGATACGGTTGGCAGGAATCGTACCTTCAACAATCTTGCAGAACAAGCAGTCAGTTGGCATAGGTCGTTCACTTGGTGAAGTACCTCGGATGCTGCCCGGGAGCCCACGGGTTGTACGCTGCGGCGAAGGCAGCCCGATTCGATACCGACGGGTGGCTAAAGGTCCAGAACTCGACAAAGGGGCTCGGATTGGGATCGGTCAGCGACATCTCTCCGAGCAGTTGGAAAGACTGTTGAGCCGTCGTTTGCGGATCGGCGACGATCCCGTGAATGGCTTCCTGCCCATAAACATCGGCCTCGTGCTCATGCATCCGGCTGAAGCCATTAACAATAGGTTCGCTGAAGAACGACAGCACCGAGAGGACCAGCATGAAGATCACCAACGCCCCCCAGTCGTTCTGCGAAGGCACGCGCCACTTCGCCCCATAGCGCCGGATCAGCCACTGTACGCCGCGATACCCAAGGTAGAACTCAATCAGTAGCAGAACTCCGAGGAAGGCCAGCGTCAACGGAATATGGTTGAGGACATAGTGGCCCATCTCATGACCAAAGATGAATGAGATCTCATCCGGCGTAGCCTTGGCGATGGAGTTATCCCACACCACCACGCGCTTCGACGCTCCGTAACCGGTAACGTACGCATTAAGCGTCGTCACCTTCTCACTCGCCTTCATCAAATACATGCGGTCCGGCGGAATATGAATGCCGCCTCGCTGAACCACCTGCTCCAACCGGTCAACCAGCGCCGGATTCGACTTCGCCAGCGACTCAAACTTGTTGAACAGCGGATCAATCAGCACCGGCGAGATGAAGACCCCAAAGAGCACAGCCAGCATCGCCGGAATCCAGAACCAGAACCACCATCGCGTAGGTGACTTTCGAATCACCCAGAACAGCAGCATCACAAAGAGGCCGCCGAAGACAAACGCAAGCAGAAACCCCTTCGTCTGGTCCCAGAACCAACTCCCCCACCCCTGCACCGACTGCCCAAAAACCACTGAGGCATGATGTCCGTACATATCCAACGGCAGGCTAAGCAGCGTGGTGACCAGCAGGAAGAGGAAGGTAAACAGAAAACCCTGAACCCAGCGATTCTTGCTGACATTGACGGCGATGTTCCTCATGCGAGCCGCTATCCCAAGTCCAAGCAGCAGGATCAGTTGCAAAATGCCCCAGCCGCTATTGACGAAGTCGAGAATGACGCGGATGCGAGAGTACGCAATGGCCTTCTGAAGCTTATCCGGAGGAAGCGAGTAAGCCGGCTTCGACGGAGTCGCCTGCGTCTGATTCTGCACGGTAGTCGCGCTCTCGGCCGGCGTCTGAGCGCGTAGGACAGGCATAGCGAAGACTGCGGCCATGACAACAAGAAGAACGAGTAAAAAGCGGAGTTTCATGCGGGGTGTGCTCCTGAGTTGAGCCAGTGTGCATGATCGACGACGTAAGGTAAAGAGTTATTCCTTGCAATCGAAAAGGTCAAACCAATGTTTGTTCTCCGCATCCGCAAAAACATCTCGACACATCGGATTGGATCGGGAGGTGCCGAGAGTCACGCCAGAGAGAAAGGACCCACAGCGCTCTGCTTAACCGGCTGCATCTGGGCCGGCAGAGAGGTCGGCCTGGTCTCTGGAGGGTTCGGCCGAAGCAGGTAGTAAGCCGCTACGGCAAAAAGCAGCAGTAGTGCAACGATCGCAGCAATCAACGCGGGCACATGTGTTCTATGTGCTCGAGAACTACCGAGTTGAAGCAGCGGACGCTCAGGCCCCACCCTGGCAACCTCCGCGGATGCGTACACGACAGACGAGATCGCAGGAGCAGACAAGTCCGTCTCGACAACCGGCAACGGCTCAACTTTTTCTTCGGCAGCCAGATTAGCAATAACAGGCGCACTCTCAGCAACCGCCGGGCCGACAGCCTCAGGAGCAGCAGCCACAACCGCCTCCACAACAGGCTCAATGCCAGGTAGTTCCCTTTGCGGCAATACAGCGGCAACGGGCGATTCAGCCTGCGCCACCGACGCCTCGACGAGCGATGCCGCCTGGGTAAACTTCGAAACCGAAGCCTGTTTCGGAAGTTCAACCTGCTCCGCCACAGGTCGGACGGGCAAATCTATAACCCTCGAATCAACCTCCGCAGCAAAAACACCAGGATGCGGAACCAGATTCGCGCCCAGGTCACGCCGTGCCTCCAGACTAAGCTGGTTTCTTACCTGGTCGAAGATGTGGCTCAGCTTCGAACGAACAACAGAGTCCTGCGACGTCGCCCCCAGCAACGCCGACGCCTGAAAGCTCACATCCGCGCTAATAACAGTCGTCTCATGATCGGAACGAACGTGAAGAACAGTAACGTCGCGAAGATTTCTCGTCCGCGGAGAAGGTCCCAGGCCACGCAGCGTAATCTGGTCGCCATCGCGTACGACATCGCTCGATATCTCCGGAAGCGTCGTCTCAAGCACGCGCAGCACGATCTCGGAGTCCGGCGTCTGAACTGTCTCTGTCGTCTGAAATCTCACTGGAGTCTCCTTTATACCGTATAGGAGCCCCGGCCCACGGTGAAGCCGAAATCTCCACCCACGGCCCACCAGAAAGTCGCATCCACTCGCCGGGAAGTGGTATTTGCGGCAATCACCCGATATGCTTCAAGTCCAAAAGCAAAGTAGATACGTCCAACTCATATCCAACCGCAGCGAATCGGGCGACACTTCCGATACACTCGGCTTCAGTTGAAATTTTGCAGCGAAACGAGTTTCCTTTCCGATGAAAAAACATAAAGTGGCAGTAGGCGCGGCAGCCTTGGCCGGGCTAATAATCACCGGGAGTATCTCCCAAACCCCCATAGCCGTAGCCGCGGCAACCAAGTCCCAGGTCCCCCCGCAATCGGCCAACATTCTGATCGCATCGCTCGAGACCGAGCTGCACCGCGCCATGAGCTCCCTCGGCACCGGCGACGCCACCCAGCAGCCCAAGCCCTACTTCCTGAGCTACGCCGTAGCCGACAACGATACCGTCGTGATGACCGCGCAGTACGGCGCGCTGACAAATAAAAACGAGAGCCGCCGCCGCATCGCCGACGTGCAGGTCCGCCTGGGCACACCCGCGCAGGACAACACCCACGGCGACCATCGCAACAGCGCCCTCACCACGATGCCGCTACCCCTCACCGACGACCGCGCCGCAATCGAGAAGAGCCTCTGGTTCGCCACCAACCGCGGGTACGCCAAGGCCCTCGACGCCTACCTCAAAGTTAAGACCGAGCAGGAGGTCCGCGCCAAAGAAGAAGATACCTCCGCCGACTTCTCCGCCGAGCCTCCGAAGACCGACGTGCTGCAGCCCGCGCCAATCCTCGTCGTCGACCAGAACGCCTGGGAGACCCGTCTGCGCGATCTCTCTGGAGTCTTCAAGCAGTTCCCCGATGTCTTCTACAACATGGTCGTCCTGCAGGCCTCCACCGAGACCGACTACTTCGTCTCATCCGAAGGCGCACGCGTAACAACACCCAACCACACCGCCCGTCTGGTAGTGATGGGCCGCACCCGCGCCGCCGACGGCATGGACCTCTTCCGCGTCGAAACCTTCGAGGCCGAAGACGTAGCCCACCTCCCCGACCAGAAGACCCTGACCGAAAAAACCATCGCCATGGCCAAGAACCTCGAAGCCCTGCGCGTAGCTCCGATCACTGAGCCCTTCAACGGCCCCGCAATCCTCAGCGGCCGCGCCTCTGCCGTCTTCTTCCACGAAGTCCTCGGCCACCGCCTCGAAGGCCAGCGTCAGCGCGGCGACGAAGAGGGCCAGACCTTCACAAAGCTCCTCGGCAAGCCCATCCTTCCCAGCTTCCTCAGCGTAGCCGACGATCCGACAAAGGAAAGCTTCAACGGCACTCCGCTCAGCGGCCACTACTTCTACGACGATGAAGGTCAGCAGGCCCGCCGTGTAGACCTTATCAAAGACGGCGTCCTCGAAACCTTCCTCATGTCGCGCCTCCCCATCGCCAGCTTCTCCACCAGCAACGGTCACGGCCGCGCCGAAACCGGCCGCATGCCCACAGGCCGCCAGGGCAACCTCATCGTCACCTCGTCCAAAGCAGTCAACGAAAAAGAACTCCGCCAGATGCTCATCGACGAAGCGAAGAAGCAAGGCAAACCCTACGGCCTTTACTTCGAAGACATCTCCTCAGGCTTCGCCGTCACCACCCGCCGCTCGCCGCAAGCCTTCCAGGTCATCCCTCTGGTCGTCTATCGCGTCTACGTCGATGGCCGCCCCGACGAGCTGGTCCGCGGCGTAAGCATCGTCGGCACCCCGCAAGCCGCGCTCAACCGCATCGTCGCAACCGGCGACAAGCAGGACATCTTCAACGGCATCTGCGGCGCCGAATCCGGCAGCATCCCCGTCAGCGCAGTCGCCCCCGCCATGCTCGTCAGCGAGATCGAGACCCAGCGCCAGTCGCAGGGAACCGCAAGGCCGCCCATCCTTCCTCCCCCGCCGATCACCGACGGAAAGGGGCGCAACTAACATGAACATGCTCCTCGGAAAGTTACACATGAAATCTGCTGTCTCTTCGATCCTCTGCGCTGGCGCCCTATTGAGCACCATGGCGGTTACAAATAACGCCATAGCCGCAACACCCCAGAACGACGACACACTGCTGAAGGCCATGCAAGCCGAGCTCGATCGCGAGAAGACCCAGCTCGTCCTGCAGGGCATGCAGCGGCCTTTCTTCATCGAGTACCGCATGGACGACATCGGTACCTACGAGGCCGTCGCGAACTACGGCGCGCTCATCCGCGAAGAAGCAGGTCATCAACGTCTCCTTCGCGTAACCGTGCGGGTTGGCGACTATAAGCTCGACTCCAGCACCGGCCGCGGCGAAGGCACCGTCGTGCTCGCCCCATCCGA
>DATDHL010000105.1:0-2012 GCA_036521575.1 Edaphobacter sp.
CTCTGCCCATGGCGATTCTTTAGATGATGGCCTCAGTTCCCCCCGAGCTGGGGCCGTTTCTTGTCCGCCGCTTAATTCAGTTAGGGGCTCCATAGTGGACGTGGATTATCTGCAGGCAGCCCGTCGTCGACGGTTGATCGCTGCACCTCTGCGGCCTTTTTTTGCTGTCTATTTCGCATTTCTCCCCCAGGGGAGGAATTCGGCGGAGTGCAATCCTCTCAGCCGCTGCTGCTTGGCCATAGCGACTGTCGGCGATGAAATGCATGCAGGACTGGTCGAAGAATAGCTACAGAAGCGCTGATTGCCTTCTGAACCCCGACGTTCCTTGTTGGCGATGACAAGCAGACAGCACGAAATGAAGATGAGCGGCGCTTCGAGCTGGGAGCGGTGGTCTAGCAGCCTGTCGGACTGAGGGGATGCGGAGGCGATTTTGGGGCTTTTGAAGCCAGCCTTTGGCTCTGTGCCGGCAGAGCAGCTCTCAGGCAGGCATCAAGGTGAACATGCGCTTGATATTCCATGCCATGGTTACGAGGCTCCATTCGCCACGGACCTTTTCGAGGCCGCGCATCGAGAACTGTCGGAAGCCCATCACCGATTTGATGATGCCGAACACCGGCTCCGGGGTCTGCTTGCGCAACGCGTAGAGATTTTTGCCTTCGGGCGTTTTCAGCCGATGCGCCATGGTCTCGAGCGGCGTCGAATTGTCCGGAGCGGGTGGCACATTTGCAAAGCGTTCGCTGAGCGGCGGGTAATGCGCCTGCCGGCCCTGCGGGATCAGCGGCTCGATGCCCGCCGCGACGCAGGCTTCCACATTGGCTTCGCTGAAGTAGCCGCTGTCGGCCAGCAGTGTTTCGGCCTGGCCCAATTCCTTCGGCAAAGCCGATATCTGGTCGAGCATCGGCGCAAGCTGCTGCTTGTCGTTGGGCGCCTGCACCACGTCGACCGCAACCACCAACATGCTGCCTGCGGCGACTACGGCCTGCGCATTGTAGCATTGCTCGAAGCCGCCGCCGGCCACCGGCATGATCCGCGATTCCTCGTCGGTCAGATTGATCTGGTCGGTGGGCAAAGCGCCGGATGCAGGCGGTGACGGCGGCCGGCCGCCCGTCTTTTTGCCGCTGCTCTCCTCCCTGGCCTTGCGCGCTGCAAGCTTGGCCTCATGCTCGGCCTGCTCTCGGGCATGACGCTCTTTGGCCCGCGCCTCGATCTTCGCGCGCGCCTCGGCGAGCTTGCGCAACCGCTCTTCCCTCCGCTCAAGTTCTTCCGGGATCGAAAAACCATCAGGAATATCGGCCTGATCGGTCGCTTCGGCCTTCGCCATCAGATCGGCCACCTCAGCCTTTAGCTGCGTTTCGATGTTACCGGCGTGCTCGTAGGACAACGCACTGTGCCGGCTCGCATTGGCGTGGATCTTGGTCCCGTCAAGCCCAATCGTGCCCAGCTTCAGAACCCCGATCTCGCGGGCAAGAACCAGCACCTGCAAAAACAGGCCCGCGATCTGCGGCAGAAATCGCCGCCGAAACGTCGCAATCGTATCGTGATCGGGATGATCGTTCGCCGCGATGAAGCGGAACGCCACCGAGTCATATGTCGCACGCTCCAGCTTGCGGCTCGAAAACACGCCCGTCGCATAGCCATAGACCAGAAGCCCCAGCAAAACCTCCGGGTGATACGACGCCGAGCCCGACCCACGATAACTTCCGCTCATCGACCGCAGGTCAAGACCCGCGATCACTTCCACAATAAAACGCGCCAGATGCCGCTCCGGAAGCCACTCATCCACCGACGGCGGCAGTAAAAAGCCGGTCGCACGGTCTATTTGGCGAAAGTTGCTCATCGCAAAACCCAGACGGAGAATCAAAATCGGTCTCCCGATCCTACCCAATATCCCGGTAATGCGTTAAGTCCGACAGGCTGCTAGAGCATGATGTATTGGAGTTGGATCGATTCGATCTCGTGTCCCGGACGCAGCGCAGCGCCTCATAAGCGCGTTCACGCGCGTCTTCGACACG
>DATDHL010000106.1:0-3631 GCA_036521575.1 Edaphobacter sp.
TACGGCATTACGTGGAGATACGAGAGCGGACTGGTGGCTGGCAATGCGCCGGTCGACAATGGCCAGACCCCAACCGACCTGACCTACCTGACAGCAGACCAGCAGACGCAGATCCTGCTGAACTGCGGCGGCGTACAGGCCGCACGTACCGCTCCGCTGATAAGCTGCCCGACAGGACAGTTGTCCTCTCCTGTTCTCTCGCTTCCGAAGCCCGGAACGGAGAATGACGACCGCAACCCGTCGCGAGTGGCTCCACGCACGATGTTCGACATGGCGATGGGGTGGGACAACATCCTGCACCGTGACCGTCTGAAGACGAACCTGAGCATCACGGCAGTCAATGTAACGAACAAGTATGCGCTGTATAACTTCCTCTCGACGTTCAGCGGAACGCACTTCGTTACGCCGCGAACCGTCAGCGGGCAGATTTCGTTCAACTTCTAAATCAAAGAAGTGAAGGTAAGGGCGGCGTCCACAGCGATGTCGCCCTTTTTTCGTCTCTTATTCGTTCAATTCTGCGCCGCCAACGCAATGCACTCTTCCAGCACGTCGAGCGCGATGTCGGCCTCGTCCTCAGTAACAATCAGCGGCGGACAAAGACGGATGCTCGTCTCGCCACAGCCGAGGAAGAGCACTCCGCGTTCGAAGGCAAGCTCCACGAGCTTGTCGCGCATTGCTCCAACGGGTTGGCGCGACTGCTTGTCTTTGACGATCTCAACGCCGATCATCAGGCCGCGTCCGCGCACATCGCCGACCGTGGGATACTTTGCGACCCATGCGCTTAGGCGTTCCATCATCTTCGCACCGACGATGGCGGCGTTCTGCAGCCCCTCGCGTTCAATGACATTCATTGTCGCGAGTGCCGCCGCAATGCAGACGGGATTTCCCCCGAAGGTACTGGCGTGCGAGCCCGGTACCCAGTCCATAATCTCGGCCTTCGCCATGCAGACGCTGAGCGGCATACCGGAGGCGATGCCCTTCGCGACGCACACGATGTCAGGGTGGACGCCGGAGTGTTCAATGGCCCACCACTTCCCTGTTCTGCCCATGCCCGACTGCACCTCGTCGGCGATCATCAGGATGCCGTGTCGATCGCAGATGCTGCGTATCTCGCGCAGGAAGTTGTCTGGCGCGACGACGTAGCCACCTTCACCCTGAATCGGTTCGAGGATGATTGCGGCAACCTCTTCCGGCGGCAGAATCGTCTTGAAGAGTTTCTCCTCGATGTAGCGGGCACAGTTGAGAGCGAAGGCTTCCGCTTCCTTCGGACCACCGCTACAGCCACGATAGGCATAGGGAAACGGGACATGATGAACGCCGGGAACAAACGGTGCAAAGCGGCGCTTCTGCTGTGGCTTCGATCCGGTCAGCGAGAGCGCGCCCATGGTGCGACCGTGAAAGGCGCCAAGGAAGCTGATGATGTTCTGCCGTCCCGTGTGGTAGCGCGCAAGTTTCATGGCGCACTCCACGGCCTCAGCGCCTGAGTTTCCGTAGTAGAACTTATGCGGCCCGGGCATGGGAGCTACGGCGCTCAACCTCTCGGCGAGGTTGATCATGTGCTCGTAGTAAAAATCCGTGCCGGACATGTGCAGTAGTTCAGCAGCCTGATCTTGAATCGCCTTCACGACCTCGGGGTGACAGTGTCCCGTGGAGTTCACGGCGATACCAGCGGAGAAGTCGAGAAATTCGTTGCCATCCACATCCGTCACTCGAACGCCGCGACCCGACTTCACAACCATCGGATAGCTGCGCGTGTAACTGGGTGACATGAGGCGCACATCATCGACGATAACCTTCTGCGCGATCGGCCCCGGAATAGCAGTCTTCAGCTTCGGTCCAAACCGCGCATAGGCAGCTTCGGTGGCGATGCGGGTGTACTCCTGAGTCTGAGTGCTCATACGTGTCTCTCCTTTGCTGGTGCACTGGATAAGCGAGGGCTATTTCTGCACGATTAAGCGCAGAGAAACATTCATTCGCTTGAGAGATTTGGGCACGTAGATCTAGTCGCCGGAGAAGAGGCTAGGTCGCGAACGGCTTGGGAGCACACAGAGATAGCGCCGCGGCATCACATGCTTCCTGAAAATGCGGCACGGCGTTGCGGGTCTGCGGCTTCGGCAATCTGCGGTTTTGAAGAGAGCCTTCATAAAGACCTCTACCTGTGCCGCAGAGTATAGCGCACCGGACGCCTATCGGAGAATGGTGCCCGGAACCAGCGACTGGAGCGGCTCTCCATCGAACTGCACCGAAAAGGCGGATAGCCGTGGCAGAATATCCTCCCGCGTCGTCGTAAAGTCGAAGCAGAGAACCTGTTTTGGGTCCGAACCGTGGCCGGTTGTAGAACTGCCGGTGAGTACGCAGGCTTTAGCAGCGTAGGTCGTTCTGTCGCCCTTGGTCTTAGCTTCGGCAGCTTGTGTCTCGGTAGCCTGGGCCGAGGCCAGCGTTACAGCGGCAGGATGGCCAGCAATGGTGTACCGCACAGGATCATGCGTGATGATCGGCGTGCCGTAGCGCTTCATCTGGCGCAGAATCTGGGCCCGTGTGAACGAACCGAGTTGTTGAGCCTCCTTCAGAACCCCCGGGCATGCATTGTCGATCACGGAAAAGACAAATGCAGAATCTCCGATAGCGGGACTTGAGCCTGCCGAGAATGACGTGCGGACGCAATGGGGTGCAGCCGCATCTGTCTTCGCTGGCGCGGCGGGGGCAACCGACATGAATTCGCCGGGATAAAAGTAGGCAACACCCGAAGTCGCATCGTGAAAGCTCTTCAACGAGAGTGACGAGGGCGTCTGCGAAAGAGCGGTAGCACAGACTAGAAGTAGAGACACAGCAAACCGGGACATGCAGCTATTTTAACATCGCCGTCCAAGTGATTTTATGAACCAAAGCGGAGTGTCCTTCAATCAGCTATAGATACCATGGAGAATATGTCTCAAGAGCGTTCCTCGTACACGACGCAGGTTCTGATCGCATTTGGTTGCGTCTACTTCTTTTGGGGATCGACCTATGTCGCGATTCGCTTTGGTGTCGAGGTTCTTCCTCCGTTCCTGCTGGCGAGCGTCCGGTTCCTGATCGCCGGTCCTCTGATGCTTGCCATCTGTCTGCTGCGTGGCATGAGTTTGCGGTTAACGCGTCGTGAGTGCGGCCTGCTAGCAGCCATCGGCATCCTGATGCTCGGAGGCGGCAACATGGGCCTTGTGTGGTGCGAGCAATATCTTTCGAGTGGCCTGGCCGCACTAATCATCGCCGTGATTCCCTTGTATGTCGCCGTGTTTGAAGCGCTGTTGCCCAACGGAGAAGGCCTGCGCGCCAGGGGCTGGCTCGGCATCGCAATCGGCTTTGTTGGGTTGATCGTGTTGCTATCGCCGGGGCTGCGCGAGAGTCTGCACGGTGATACGCGACAACTGATCGGCGCCGCGGTCGCGCTCGGCTGCGCACTCAGCTGGACATGCGGCTCGGTGCTGGCGCGGCGATCTAAGCTCCCGGTCAGCCCCTTCGTTGCGGCTGCATGGCAGATGCTCTTCGCCGGGCTGTTCAACGCCTGCGTCATGATGCTCGTGGGCGGATATCGCGGCGCACAATGGGGCATGCAGGCGTGGGGTTCGGTCCTGTATCTCGTCACCTTCGGCTC
>DATDHL010000107.1:0-2864 GCA_036521575.1 Edaphobacter sp.
CGTGTCCTTAAACGGCAGCCCCATCACCGTCCGTGTAATCCAGTTGAAACACCGTCCGAAAAACTGTCGATACAGCGGCTGATGAATCGTCTGCCGCGTCCGGTCCATCCAGCGCGATCCAATGGCAACATCCGCTCCATCGTCAATGGCGGCAATCAAACGCTCAGCTTCTTCCATCGGAGCCGACAGGTCCGCATCGGTAAACATCACAATATCGCCGGCGGCCTGCAAGAGACCATTGCGAACCGAGTAGCCCTTGCCCTTATTCCCCGGATTCTGAACCAGATGCAGGCGCGGATGGCGCTCCATCCACCGATGAACAATATCCGCAGTATTGTCCTTCGAGCCATCATCCACCACAACAACCTCGGCATCCCAACCACGCTCCGCCACGCACGACATGACCCGTTCCAGGGCGTCCTCTATCCGAGCGCTCTCGTTATATGCTGGAATTACAATACTTAACCGCGGGTGTGCCATGGGCCGCCAAACCTTCGCCGAATCGGCTTCAATGTCAATATGCTGGGAGCTGGGACTTAAAAGTGCCGTCGTTCATCATACTGCAATAGTTTGACGTTCGTACAACCTTTTCAGTCGCAGGATATTCACGATTCCGTTCAACCTGTTTCAACAGCAGAGCCCTCCTCACCTCAATCGCACCATAATCCCCCACCTGCTAAACTCCACACCATGCCGGAAGACTTCCAAGCCCCGAATCAACCCCAGACGCCCCCGCCACCCCCTCCTCCCTACGCCCGAACCTACGCCGCCCCACCGGCCTATGCTCAGAGTTATCCACAGGCCTACGCTCGATCTTACGGACCGCCCCCGCCCCGCCGCTCTCCCTGGTTCTACGTGGCGGTCATCGGAGGCTCCTTTGCCGCCATCTGTCTCGTAATGAGCTTGATGGTCTGGACGACCATGCACTCCCTCACCGGCAACTCGGCGCTCGGCCTCGGCAACCAGATCGGCGTCATCGACGTCGACGGGGTCATTCTCTCAGCTGAGACCCTCAACAATCAGCTCCGCAGGTTCGGCGACGACTCCTCCGTCAAAGCCATCATCCTGCACATCAACTCCCCCGGAGGCGGCGCCGCTGCATCACAGGAGATCTACAACGAAGTCCTCCGCATCCGCAAGGAAAAGCACAAGAAGGTAGTCGCCTCAGTCGAATCCGTGGGCGCCTCCGGGGCCTACTACATCGCCAGTGCCTGCGACAAGATCTACGCCAACAACGCCTCCGTCGTCGGCTCGATCGGCGTCATCATGGAGTGGACCAACTACGGCGAGCTACTCCGCTGGGCCAAGCTCAAAAACGTCACCATCACCGCTGGCGAGCTCAAATCCGCCGGCGACCCCAGCCGCGACCTTACCCCCAAAGAACAAGCCTACTTCCAGTCGTTGGTCGATAACATGTACACCCAGTTCATTCACGACGTGGCAACCGGTCGTCGCACCACCGAGGATAAGATCAAACCCCTAGCCACCGGTCAGGTATGGACCGGCCAACAATCTCTCCCCCTCGGCCTCATCGACAAAGTAGGCGGGTTCCGCACCGCCCTGATCGAGACCGCCCGTGACGTAGGAATCTCCGGCGAGCCATCCATCGTTCGTCCCGCAAGAAACAAACGCGGCCTCCTTGCCATTCTCACCGACGACGGCGAGGACCTCTTTCCTAACCCGAGCCAGCTGCTCAACCACGCCCCCGGCTTCTACTTCATGTGGAAGTAAGCCGCCACCCTCCGGCATTTACCACCCGTACAAAACTGAAAATTAACTGGGCCCCGGCAAAAAGTCGGGGTCTTTTTCTTTCTTGACGAGACCCTAAGCCCTTTTTATGCATCTCATTCCACTTATGTTCTTTCTTTGGTCACCTCCGCTTTTCCTTCACCAAAATACTGTCATCCCATTTACAATCAATAACAACGGAATAGTTTCGATGCGACCCTTATCGCCCTCCCTAAGCACGAAAGGATCCCACTCATGACCAAAGCTGATCTCGTCGACAAAGTCACCGCTCTTGGCGATCTCACACGCCGCGACGGCGAAGTTATCGTCGATACTCTTTTCGAGGCTGTCATCGGTGCCCTCAAGTCCGGCGACAAGATTGAGATTCGTGGTTTCGGCAGCTTCCGGACGCGTCAACGCAATGCGCGCACTGGCCGCAACCCCAAGACCGGAGCCAAAGTTGAGGTTCCCGCCAAACGCGTCCCTTTCTTCAAGCCATCCAAAGAGCTTCGCGACTCCGTAAACCCCTCCGCCGCTACAAAAGCAGCCAAAGGCGGGAAGGTTGACGCGGAGAACATCGACCCTCATCACCCTCCTGCCATGTAGTCAAGTGGGCCGGGTTCACAAAACCGGCCACGCACATGCAAGGCCCGTGTGTAAATCCTGCTTTTGAATCTGCGGGTCGTGCAGATCGCGCTCTGAACTATACTGAGACCACGTGGAGCTCCTGCTCAATCTCGCGTGGTTGTCCGTCTCGCTGCTTCTCGTCATTTCGTGGATACGGTCAGAGCGTACCACCCGCAAGCAGTTCAAGTGGAGCACCGTCATTGCGCTCCTTCTTCTCCTGACACTTCTCTTCCCCGTCATCTCCATGACGGATGACCTCGTCGCCGTCAACATGGCCTCTGAGGTAGAGCACACCATGCGACGCTACGAAGCGCCTCCGTCGCAAATGGCCTCCATCGCTCTCCTCGATGCCATCGTTCTTCTGGCCGCGGTCATGATGGGAATCGCCTTCTCCGGCACCAGTTTCACCCGAGTTCGCCCTCCTGCCTTTGCGGCGAAGCTTCTGGCTGGTTTTATACGGGCCTGCGGCGTTCGGCCGCCTCCAGCGGTATCCCTCGCCGCTTAGTTCC
>DATDHL010000108.1:0-7306 GCA_036521575.1 Edaphobacter sp.
CCCGAAGGGGATCTGCTGTTTGCTCCTACTGCCCTAGGGCACAACCTGCGGCGAATCCGGCGAGACCGCCCCAACAAAAACGAAGCCACCTGTACCCCATCCGTCGAAACACCTTCCGGCAAAGTAATCGATACATGCGGCAACTTCTCAACCCGGCCACAATGAGTCCCACCGACCAAAGCCAGCGAAATCGCAGCCAACACGACCGAAACGCGCATCGACAATTACCTCGTCATCTCAAGCCCCAAACCGAGCCAACCCCCGAGCCTTAGCCTTCTCCGCCTCCTCCTCACGATTCCTCGGAGGCGCATTCGTCTCCAGCGAAGACAGCAGCTCCATCGAAACTCCAGCCACCGCATCCACAGCAGCCTCAAACGCCGCTTCGTTCGCCTTCGAAGGCTTATTGAACCCGCTGATCTTTCTTACAAACTGCAACGAAGCAGCCCGAACCTCGTCCTCCGTCACCGGCGGATCGAAGTTGAAAAGCATCTTGATATTTCGGCACATAATTTAGACCTCAACCATAAAAGATGCGCTCCACACGAGCATCCACCCGGAACCAACTCACGCCCGCCCCGAAAACTCCCCATTTTCCGTCGCCACCTTCACCTTTTCACCTTCTCTGATGAAGGGCGGAACCCGGATCTCCAGACCGGTCTCCAACCTGGCCAGCTTGGTCCCACTCCCACTCGATGAGTCGCCCCGCGCCGCCGGTTCCGCGTAGGCAACGTTCAGTTCGACAAACATCGGCAGCTGCAAGCCAATGGGATTGCCGTTGTACTTGTGCAACTGGAGCAACGCCCCCTCAATCAGGAAGTCCAACGCATTCCCGATCATCCCTTCGTCGAGAGTAAGAGTCTCATAGCTCTCCTGATCCAGAAAGTGAGAACCATCCCCGTCGCTATAAAGATACGAGACCGGGACTAACTGCAGGTCCGGCTCCTTAAACTTGTCATTCGCCTTGAATGTCTTTTCAAATACCGCACTGGTCAGAAGGTTGCGCATCTTCAGACGAACCAGGGTCTGGCCACCGCGAGCGGTAGGTGTAGTGATATCCGAATCCAGACAGGCATACGGAGTATTTTCAAGCTCAAACAAGGTCTTGCGCTTGATGTTGATCGCTTCAATCAATACGGCCATGAACTCCTCGGGGGCCAGGTTCGCATGCAAATCTAAGGCAAACCTGATTCCAACTTCCGATTCAGTATAAAGTGCAGCGCCCGAACTCCCGGGGAGTCGGCAACCAGGAAATAATCAAGTCGGTGAGGTCTACTTCCGAATAGCCGGTGATACGGACATTTCGACCCGGATGGCCGATTCCGTCGCATCCGTTAGTCTGCTTTTAGGACCAGTAATGGACATGGATTGCCTGCTACTTTTTTCCCTGCGACCCACTTGTAATTCGATTTTGGGAACAAGAACCAACTGATCAAAGGACCATTAAGTCCGCTCATCTGCGGGAGAACGACTACGTCGAACGTTCCTTTGCGGGGAATTACAACTCGGTACCTGCCTTCGGGCAAAAGGCCCAAGCGAACCCAGCCATTCTGGTCGGCGATCGCAGAATGCACCAGCTTGTCTCCGGCATATAGCTGCAACGGGGTTGCGACAGCAGGCGTGTTATCAAAGAAGACCTGCAAATCAAAAGCTTCGTCGCTGTGAAGGGGTATAGGTGACGGTGGCGGACAATCGCCTGCCCAAGCAATAAAACATACCGAAAGGACGATTAGGAGTGTCGCAAGTCTCAGCATCGATATCTCCCTGTGGATCGTAGCCCTTGCGAGACTGCCGAGATAGCCTACGTAAAATCTCAATTGCACTCCCGACCCGCACAACCGTCCCCTCCTGTTGCGGGCGGATCGTCGGCAACCGGGAAGCCAAAACGCCATCAAGACTATCATCCTGTAATCTCACAAGCCCTCAAACCTCACCTGCGCCGCACCATGTAAAATCCTCCCTTGAAACATTCTCCCAAATGAACTAACTTGGCTTCCGTATCCAAACTCCAAAGCCAGATGAACCGAACCCTCCTGACCGCCCTCCTCGCCCTAGCCATCCTCCCGGCCATTGCTCAGCAGCCCCACACTTTCTCCACCGAAGCCGACCACTTCACCCTCGACGGCAAGCCCTTCAAAGTCCTCTCCGGCGAGCTCCACTACGCCCGCATCCCCCGCGAGTACTGGCACGCCCGTCTCAAAATGGCCAAGGCCATGGGCCTCAACACCATCGCCACCTACGTCTTCTGGAACGTCCACGAGCCCACCCCCGGTCACTACGACTTCACCGGCAACAACGACCTGGCCGCCTTCATCAAAGCCGCCCAACAAGAAGGCCTCTACGTCATCCTCCGCGCTGGCCCCTACTCCTGCGCCGAGTGGGAGTTCGGAGGCCTCCCCGCCTGGCTCCTCAACCCCTCAACCACCAAAGCCGCAGTCATTCCAAGCGAAGCTCGCCCCGGATTAAGCATGGGGCTTCAGCCCCATGAATCAGCCCTCGCCACTCAAGGGGCTTTAGCCCCGGGCTCTCCCTCCCCCAAACAAGAACTCTTCCCCCTCCGCTCCAACGACCCTGCCTTCATGGTCCCCACCGAACGCTGGATCCACCGCCTCGCGCAGGAAGTCGCTCCCCTCCAAATCGGCCGAGGCGGCCCCATCCTCATGACCCAGGTCGAAAACGAGTACGGCAACTTCGGCAGCGACCATGCCTACATGCAGCACCTCAAACAAATCTTCCTCGACGCCGGCTTCACCGACTCCCTCCTCTACTCCGCCGACAACTGGCGCAACATCCCCAACGGCTCCATCCCCGACCTCCTCGCCGCTGTCAACTTCGGCATCGGCAATCATCAGGGAGGCATGAACGCTCTCGCGAAACTCCGCCCCGACGCCCCGCTCTTCGTCTCCGAATACTGGCCCGGCTGGTTCGACTCCTGGGGCCACCCCCACGAGACCCGCCCCATCCCACCCCAGCTTGAAGACCTCGACTACATCCTCCATCGCGGAGCCGGGATCAACATCTACATGTTCCACGGAGGCACCAGCTTCGGCTTCATGTCCGGAGCCGGCAGCGACAAAAACGGCTACCGCCCCACCGTCACCAGCTACGACTACGACGCCCCCCTAGACGAATCCGGCCGCCCCACCCCCAAGTTCTACGCCTACCGCAAAGTCCTCGCCCAATTCACCACCTGTGAATCACAACCTGCTTCTGCAGCAAAAACAGATGTGTCATCCCGACCGAAGCGCAGCGAAGCGGAGGGACCTGCTGTTTCATCCGCCGATGGCACCACGAACTCTACCGGCAACGAATCCTGCCTCCCCCCCATCCCGACCACCCCACCGATCATCACCATCCCGCAAATCACCCTCACCGAATCCACTCCCCTCTGGCCCAACCTCCCGCAAGCCATCCCCAGCCAATCCCCCCAACCCATGGAGCACATCGGCCAATCCTACGGCTACATCCTCTACCGAACCCAACTCCCCGCAGCCGTCACCGGAGACCTCGTCCTAACCGACCTCCACGACTACGCCCAGATCTACCTCGACGGCAAACTCACCGGAACCCTCGACCGCCGCCATCACTTTGAGAACACCCTCCCCCTCACCACCACGGGCCCAGCCCGCCTCGAAATCCTCGTAGCCAACGATGGCCGCATCAACTCCACCAAACTCATGCGAAGCGAATCCAAGGGCATCACCCAATCCATCACCCTCGCCGGAGCCCCCCTCACCAACTGGCAGATATACTCCCTGCCAATGACCACGCTCCCCACGCTCTTCAAGCGATCCCTCGTCACCCAGCCGCTCCACATCAAAACCCGCGGATTCTCCGGAACCACCAGCGCGAGCAAGACTCCCGGCTCATATACCTCTCCGCTCGCAGGCCCTCCCCCCACCTTCTACCGAGCTCACTTCACCCTCACCCAAACCGGAGACACCTTCCTCGACATCCGCAACCTCGGCAAAGGAGCCCTCTGGATCAACGGCCACCCCATAGGCCGCTTCTGGAACATAGGCCCCCAGCAGACCCTCTACGTCCCCGGCCCTTGGCTTCAGCAAGGCACCAACGAGATCGTCGTCTTCGACATGCTCCCCACAGCCATCCCACCCCACGTCTCCGGACTCGACCACCCCATCCTAGATGGCCCCGTCCCCGACCAGACCAAGAGCTCCCAGCAATGAGCCGAAATCCACAAAGCGAGACCCGCAACATGCCACGTTTTCCACACTTTTTACCGCTTACTAACCAGCACCTAACCACCAAAATCGCCACCACCATCTCGCTGGCCATTGCCCTATCAACTCCACTATTTTCTCAATCTTCCATAGATAACCTAAGGAAGAACTTCCAAAACCCACCAGCCGACGCAAAACCCATGATGCGCTGGTGGTGGTTCGGCACCGCTGTGGAAAAACCCGAGATCCTCCGCGAACTCAAACAGATGCAAGCCGACGGCATAGGCGGCGTAGAACTGGCCTTCGTCTACCCCCAGGTCGTAGATGATCCATCCAAAGGGCTTATCAACCACCCGTTCCTCTCCCCCGAAATGCTCGACGCTGTCCACTACGCCCAATCCGAAGCCCGCAAACTAGGCCTCCGCGTAGATGTAACCCTAGGCAGCGGCTGGCCTTACGGAGGCCCCGCCACCACCCTCGAAGAAGCCGCCACCCGCCTCCGCACCATAGAAATCCCCCTCCCCGCCAACGCCACCACCCTCCCCCAAATCAAGCTGGTCGAAGGCGAATCCATCATCTCCATCTCCCTCGTCAACGGCCAACCCAAGCACTGGGACGCCGCCACCGCCCAGGCCATCAAACGACACGAAAGCAATAACATATCCACGAGTACCACCCCCCGCACAGCCCTCTTCTTCATCCAATCCCACACCCGCCAGCAGGTCAAACGAGCCGCAGTAGGATCCGAAGGCTGGGTCCTCGACCCCTTCAGCCACGAGGCCGTGGCCACACACCTCAAAGCCGTAGGAGAACCCCTCGTTAAAGCCTTCGGCCCCACCCCACCCTACGCCGTCTTTTCCGACTCACTCGAAGCCTACGGAGCCGACTGGACCCCCAACCTCCCCGAAGAATTCCACAAGCGCCGAGGCTACGACCTCCTCCCTCATCTCCCCGAACTAGTAGCCGGAGGAACCCCAGCCGCCGAAAAAATAAGGCACGACTGGGGCCAAACCCTCACCGAACTTGTTAACCAAAACTACCTGACTCAAATCAATAACTGGGCCATCGAGCATTACACAAAGTTTCGCTCGCAAACATATGGAGA
This sequence comes from Edaphobacter sp., assembly GCA_036521575.1. Lineage (GTDB taxonomy): Bacteria > Acidobacteriota > Terriglobia > Terriglobales > Acidobacteriaceae > Edaphobacter. The sequence goes on from DATDHL010000108.1 coordinate 5,284, forward strand.
ACCGGCAGTTACATTATCAAGTCAACGCCTTGTAGCACTCCCCGAAGGCGAAGGCCCGCGCTGGCGAGAGTTTTCCACACTCCGATGGGCCTCCTCCGCCAACCACCTCTTCGGCAATAAAATCACCTCCGCCGAGACCTTCACCTGGCTCCACTCCCCCGTCTTCCGAGCCACCCCGCTCGACATGAAGGCCGAAGCCGACCTCCACTTTCTCATCGGCGTCAACCAGATCATCGGCCACGGCTGGCCCTACTCCCCCCCGCAAGTCGGAGAACCCGGCTGGTCCCTCTACGCCGCCGCCGTTTTCAACGACAACAACCCCTGGCACCCCGTCATGCCCGACGTCACGCGCTACATCCAGCGCATCAGCTACCTCCTCCGCCAGGGCGAACCCGCCAACCAGGTAGCTATCCTCCTCCCCACCGACGACGCCTGGGCCCACTTCTCCCCCGGGAAGGTCACCGTCACCGGCGAGATGACCCACCTCATCACCCCAGCCCTCATGTCCGCCATCCTCAGCGCTGGCTACAACGTAGACTTCATCGACGCCGACACCATCAACCGCCTCGGCATCCACTACCCCATCCTCGTCATCCCCCCCACCGACCGCATTCCTTTCGATACTGTCAACAAAATATCCCTATTCGCCGCGACTGACGGAAAAGTTATCGTCATAGGCCATTCGCCATCACTCACTTCGGACGGCAAACGAATCAACCCCATCGTTTATCGATCTTTTTCCACCTTAGTTGCCGACGAGGCCCATCTCGCTGAGGCCCTCCACTCTGCTGTCTCACCCGATCTAAAACTCGATTCCACCGATTCAGCCGTTCTCTCCCATATAGGCTTCATCCGCCGCAAACTCCCCGACGCCGACATCTACTTCGTCGTTAACACCAGCAATCAACCGCTGCACACGACCGCTGCGTTTGCAACGCGCAACCGGGGGGGGCGCGCTCTCAATCCAGAAACGGGGGAAGCGGAATTTGACATGGTCTTCCCCGAGAAAGTGGAACTCGATCTCGCTCCATACGAATCGCGAGCCTTTTATTTTTATATGAACGGCGTGACCGGTATATTCGATATCGCGCACGGTCCAACTCAAAACCTGTCTGACCTCAGCACAGACTGGAGCGTTACCTTCACCTCGACCAACAAAACAGAAACCCAAACCACACTTACCGACTGGACCACCAATCCTGAAACAAAGTTTTATTCCGGCGAAGCCGTCTACTCCCGGGACTTCAACTTCGCCTCGGTTTCCAATACTCCCGTCTTCCTCGAAATCGAAGGCGGCGGCGCCATCTCCCCCCAACCCCTGGCCCGGCCCGACTCCCCCCAAGGCATCCCCAACCCACTCGTCACCCGCACCGGCCCCGGTATGCGAGCCTGGTACGACCCACCCGTTCGAGAGGCCGCCATCATCTACATCAATGGACAGCGAGCCGGCTCCCTATGGCACCCGCCCTACCGACTCGACGTGACGCACCTCCTCAAACCCGGCCAGAACCACATCGAAATCCGTGTCTACAACACAGCCATCAACGCCTGGGCAGCGCTCCCGCCCCACGACTACAAACCTCTCATCGAAAAATTCGGCGACCGCTTCCAGATGCAGGACCTCGACAAAGTAAAACCCGTCCCCTCCGGCATCCTCGGCCAAATCCACCTCGTCACCGAGATTTCCAAGTGATGCGCTTCACGGTTGAAGAAGAAGCTACGCCTTCAGCCTTGAGTACGAACGGAGGCCACCTCCCGCCAGCGCCACATGAGGAGTCCCGCGAGCCCCAGCAGCATGAGCGCACCCGTTCCCGGCTCGGGCACATCGGCACTTGCGCCCGGCTCAGGCGTTCCGCCACCCGCACCAGGCTGCGTTGCATCGACCAGCGCGATTGTCTCGCTCAAATTGCCGCTGACTGGCTCCCCTCCGAACGGGTCGCCTAAGAAGGCGTAGTAGCCTCGTTCGAAGCCATGTGTCGTACCTTCTGCCGTGAGCGTATACACCCAGGACACGATGTCCCCT
>DATDHL010000109.1:0-4079 GCA_036521575.1 Edaphobacter sp.
GCTTCGATTGGATTTAGATTCGCTGCCTTCCATGCCGGATAGATGCCGAAGATAAGCCCGATCCCGCAGGAGCTCACGAACGCCGCGCCAATCCATACCGCCGATAGCGCCGCAGGGAAAAAGAAGTGCACAGCATACCCAATCGCACTCCCGCCCAGCACTCCGATAACGCCGCCGACAGCGCACAGGGTCATCGCCTCCAGCGTGAATTGCGTCAGGATCATCTGCTTGTTTGCGCCGATCGCCTTGCGCACACCAATCTCCCGCGTCCGCTCCGTTACGCTCACCAGCATGATGTTCATCACCCCCACCCCGCCCACCAGCAATCCCACTGCCGACAGCGACAGCATCAACGCGAACAGCCCGAACGTAATCTGGTCCCACAGCCGCGTCAGCGAGTCCGTCCCAAAGATCGCAAAGTTGTCGGGTGCCTCGTTCTTCACCTTCCGTCTGCGCCGCAGCAACTCCTGCAACTCATCCTGCACCAGCGCCTTGTTCTTCTGGTCGTCGAACTTCAGGCTAATCCAGTAATCCAATACCTCTGGATGGATCTTGTGGAACGTCGTCACGGGAAAATACGCCTTGTTGTCTTCCGGGTTCTTCCCTCCCCCAAACGCCATTGGGCGTTTGTCCATCACCCCCACCACGGTAAACACCATGCCCGCGATGGTCACATCCTTGCCCTCCGGATTCTCCGTGCCGAACAGCTTGTCTGCCGTATCGTTTCCCAGCACGACGACGTTCGCCGCCCGCTCCACGTCGCCATCGGTGAAGAACCGGCCATTCTTCAGGTCGAGATCATACACGTCCTTCACGCTCGCCGTGTCCCCCTCCAGGACTGTTCCCTCCATCTTCGTAGCGCCATACTTCACTGCCACGGTGCCCTGCATCCCCCGCTGGTCCCGATATTGCAATCCCGGCGTCACCGCCAGCACATGTGGCAGCTCTTTCATCGCCATCGCGTCGTCATAGGTCAATTGCTTTCGCGTCAGCATCTCCGTCGTCGGCCGCGTTCCGATCACCGGAAACCGGAACACCCAGATCACGTTGGTCCCCAGCGACTCCACCAGGCCCGACACACGCGAGTTCAACCCGTTGATCACCGACGAGATAATAATCACGGTCATCACACCGATCACAATCCCCAGAATCGTCAGCCCGCTGCGCAGCTTGTTCGACCGCAGCGTATCCAGCGCCATCCTTACCGTTTCTTTCGTATCGGCGATCTGCATTAGCCTTCTCCTTGATCCCTGTTCCTGCCCTACCCGTGACTCACTCCGCTCGCAACGCCACGATCGGATCCAACTGCGCAGCCTTCCGCGCCGGATAGACACCAAAGAAGACTCCTGTACCGGTGGCCATCACAAGCCCGGCAAGCACGCTCCAAAACGCAACGGTCGAAGGAAATCCCGCCAGAATCGTAATCGCCTGCGCCACCAGGATCCCACCCATAACGCCGAACACTCCGCCGACCAGCGCCATCGTCCCCGACTCAATCAGAAACTGCATCATGATGTCCTTCGGTCGCGCGCCCAACGCCTTCCGTATCCCGATCTCTCGTGTCCGCTCGGTCACGCTCACCAGCATGATGTTCATGATCACGATCCCCCCTACCACCAGTGCGATCAGCGCCACCGCCCCGGCTACCGCTCCAAACGACTGCGTCACCATGCTGAAAAATCCCACCAGAGTATTGTTCGTATCCAGCTCAAACGAGTCGGGCACGCCAGGAGCGTCATGCCGCCGCGACCGCATCAGGACCCGCACCTCGTCCGCCGCCGTTTCCAGCACCGGTCCGGCCTCGCCCGCCTTCACATAGATCGTCAGCGTCTTCGCCGTCCCATAACTCTTCTGAAACGCCGTCAGCGGCACTCCAACCCAGTTGTCCTGGCTTGCCCCAAACGTACTCCCTTGCTTCTCGCTGATCCCAATCACCGTGTACGGCGTGCCGTCTACCCGCAGCTCCTGTCCCAGCGGATCCATTCCCTCGAAAAGGTGTTCCTGAATATCAGTCCCGATGATCGCCACATGCGAGGCATGTTCTTCGTCCGCTTCCGTGAACCCGCGCCCCTGCACAATGTTCAGGTTCTGCAGCGCAGGCATCTGCCACGTATACCCCCGGATGCCGGTATCGGTCGTGGACTGGGTCCCCCGCACGATCTTTCCCGTCACCGCCTGCTGCGCGCCAATCCCGATGCAGTGCTTACAGTTCTCCTCGACATATTTAAAGTCGGGGAACAGGATGTCCTTCCGCTTCTGAAACCGCTGATACTCCTCCGGGCTGGTGATGATCTGCGGCATCTTCGACACCGTGAACACATCCGCTCCATAGCTGCTGAACTTGGTTGCGACATACGTATTCGCGCCATTCACCAGCGTCACCACGGCAATCACGCTGGCCACGCCGATCACGACGCCGAGCAGCGTTAATATGGAGCGCAGCTTATTCGCCCATAGCGACTGCAGCGCGATCTTTACGGCCTCTTTGAATTCCATAACTTAACGTTCCTGGGGGTTGGCCTTGAGACTACCAGCCCCGTGCCTCCAAAGCGAGGCTATCCGTCCCATTTAATACGCAGGTGTGGGACGAATCGTTCCTTTTTGACAGCGGATATGAAGAAAAGACGCACTTATGTTTTCGGCGAGCCGCCTAAGACGACAGCCGGACGGAAGGAAGCGGTAGATCCGGCAGGCAACACAATCGCAGCGTCAGACTTCGCGACACGGTACACTGAATATGCAGGCGGCTGGATGATCGCTGCCGCTCGGGCCGCAAGGCATCGGGCGGGGGAGGAAAGTCCGAACTCCGCAGGGCAGTGTGCCGGATAACGTCCGGGACGGCCGCTTCAAGGCGGCTGGACGGCTAGTGCAACAGAGAACATACCGCCCCAGGTTGGTGATCCGCTTCGGCAGATCCGCACGCGGCCTGAGGTAAGGGTGAAAAGGTGCGGTAAGAGCGCACCGCGCGGCCAGTAATGGTCACGGCAGGGTAAACCCCACACGGAGCAAGACCAAATAGGCAGGGATTCTGCCGCTACTCTCCAGGCGGCAGAAGCGTATCGGCCCGATGCGCTAAGGCGGAGAGACTCCTTAGGGAGAGCCGAAACCTGCGGGTAGGTTGCTGGAGCGGCTCAGTAATGGGTCGCCTAGAGGAATGATCGTCTAAAACAGAATTCGGCTTACGGGCCGTCTGCAAACCTGATGGCCCCGGTAAAGTCTCAAAAGACACCGGGGCCGCTTCCTTTCCCAAGGTGCGACTTCCAGACGACGCTGAGGCTTGGTTCGACTCCAGCAGGAATGCAGTCGCTTCCTGTTAGACCGCACTCGGCTCCACCTCAGACAGGCGTCCTGGTGCCCCAGGTCTCAGAATCGAACTCCGGCGGGCGACCTGGGACGATGACCGCCCAGCATGCTACTCTGGTGAGCCTCCCTAGTATCCCCAGTACCCCCCGGGCCCCGTTTCTAATCTCATATGAGGGAAAACTATGAATTCATTTTGCAAACTGCGGGCTGCCAACGTGGCGGACCGGCCATTTAAGGACAGGCTAGCGTGCTTGAAGCTCTTCGCGTGCATGGCAATAGCGATTGGCCTTGCGGCGGCGCCATTAGCGGCAAGGGCCGATTCGTTCACGTTCTCGTTTAGCGGTGGCGGCCTTAGTGGTTCCGGCGTGATCACCGTTTCGAATTCGGCCGTTCCTGGAGTCCCGGGCGCGCATCAGGTTACTGGTATCACCGGCACTTTCTCCGACTCCATCGCAGGTTTCACTGGCGCGATCACCGGGGTCCAAACGACGTCGCTCCCTTCCGGCATCAACCCTGACGGTACATTCGTCCCTCCTGGCCAGGCCACGGATGGGTTTGGATTTTCCTATGACAACCTGTTCTTTCGGATGGGAATTCTCCCGCGGTATGTCCTCCTCCCGCCCCCGGTGATCCACATCCTCCCTACCCGTTCGGTGGCGGCCTGTTCGACATTTATGGATTGCTATTCAACGTCGAGGGCGGATACAGCGTAGATCTGTGGAGCAATGGAGTGATTCCCGGGTTTGGTTTGACCTATGGAGTAGGCGATTCGCTGG
>DATDHL010000110.1:0-5814 GCA_036521575.1 Edaphobacter sp.
GCCGCAGTGATCGAAGTCAGAGGAGTCCGCAGCTCATGCGCAACCGAATCCAGCAGCGCATTGCGCAGCCGTTCGCTCTCGCGCGAAGCCTCCACACGCGTCAGTGTCTCCACCGCGCCGGCCCGCTCGATCGCAATCGCCGCGAGTCCACAAACAGCATCCAGAGCCTCAGGAGAAGTCCCCGAGCCAGTGATGCCGACCGCACCAATCGGCCGCGTACCAAGCAGGATCGGCACCAGCGTCACATCACGCTCCTCGTCCCGGCGATGATCGCGCATGAACGCCGCGTCACGAAGTTCCGCAGCCGTCACGTCCATGTAGTTTGGGCTCGACCGGTAGATACGGTCTTTCTCGCGCAGATAAACCGCCGCCCCGGCAAGGTTGAACGTCGCCGCAATCATCTGCGGCAGCACGTTCAGCAGGTCAATGACGTTGCCCTTCACCAGCATCTGCTGGCTGAACTCGTACAGCCGCTCGGCCTCGCGCTGACGCCGCCGTGAAATCTTGGCCTCGCTGCGCGCCCGTTCAGCCAACTGGCTAGCGACGATGGCAGTAACTAAAAACGCCAGCAGGGCAATCCAATTGCGCCCGTCCCCAACTGTGAAAGTAAGCACCGGCGGCAAAAAGAAGAAGTTGAAAGCAGCTGCTGAGAGAATGGAAAGATAAATCGAGTGCCGAAGGCCCCAGTTGGCCGCAACCACCAGAATGCCGATCATGAACGTCAGCGCAACCGTGGTGTCGTTAACATGCAGCCAGCGGAAATAGACAGCTACAATGACAGCGGCAGTAGCCGTTGACACAACATACCGGATGACACTTCGCTTGACTGATCGACGCACCACACTATCTTAGCCGCATGCCCAACCGAGACCCACTACCCGCCCCAACCAAAAGCCCAGAAGAGTGGCTCGAGCAAGTCGCGCCCGAGAAGACACGCGGAACTTTCAAGCTCTTCCTCGGCTACGCGCCCGGCGTAGGCAAGACCTACAATATGCTGAGCGAAGCAATCCGGCGCCATCAACGGGGCGAAGACATCGTGATCGGCGTAGTCGAGACCCACGGCCGCCCGCGCACCGCCGAGCTGGCCGAACACCTCGAGCAGATTCCGCGGCGAAAGATCGAGTACAAGGGAGTCGTCTTCGAGGAGATGGACCTCGACGGCATCCTCGCACGCAAACCGCAGATCGTGCTGATCGACGAGCTCGCCCACACGAACATCGAGGGCAGCAAACATCGCAAGCGCTACGAAGATGTCCTCGACATACTCGCCGCCAACATCGACGTGCTCGCCACGATGAACGTGCAGCACATCGAGAGCGTCGCGCCGACCGTGCAGAGCGTCACCGGCGTCCAGATTCGCGAGACTGTGCCCGACTGGCTCATTCAGCGCGCGGACGAGATCGTAATGGCGGACCTCACACCCGAAGCACTGCAAACCCGCATGCGCCGCGGCGATATTTACGGAGTCGATCGCGCCGAGAAGGCGTTGGCCAACTTCTTCCGTCGCGGAAATCTAATTGCGCTCCGCGAATTGGCGCTGCAGCACGTGACCAAGGCCGTCGACCGTACCCTGACCGCCTATATGGACGCCAAGCGCATCGAGGCCAACTGGGCCGTGCGCGAACGAGTCGCCGTCTGCATCAGCTCAAACAGCGCGTCTCAAACCCTGATCGCTCGCGGGGCCCGCGTGGCCGAAGGCGTAGGTGGCGAGCTGTTTGTCCTGCATATCGACACCAATGAAGACCTTGCAAAGGACGAGCAAAGCACGCTGGCGGCCAACCTCCAGTTTGCCCGCAATCTCAACGCGCAGGTCTTTGTCATCAAGGGCAAGAACATTGCCCATACTGCCGCGACCTTCGTCCGCGAAAAACGCATCACCCACATCGTCTTCGGACGCACTGCAGTCGCAGGCCTGCGAAAATACCTCTACTACTGGGCGATTCAACACTTTCTGCGGGAAGCGCCGAACGTTGACGTCCACATCGTCACACAACACTCGGAGCACGAATGAAGCAACCGGAACGCGACCTGCCCGCCAAGGTCCTGATCGTTGACGACGAGCCGCAGATCACACGCGTACTGCGAACCGCGCTCTCGACGCAAGGATACTCGCTGCGCGTCGCCGCTAATGGCGTGGAAGGAATGGAAGCCGTCCACGAGTGGCGCCCAGACCTGGTAATCACTGACCTCGCCATGCCGCAGATGGACGGAGTCGAGTTATGTCGCAGCATTCGCGCCGTCTCCGAAGTCCCCATCCTCGTGTTGTCGGTACGCAACCAGGACCGTACCAAGATTGAAGCGCTCGACGCTGGCGCCGACGACTACGTCACAAAGCCCTTCAGCATCCAGGAGTTGCAGGCCCGAGTACGCGCTCAACTCCGCCGCCGCTTTGCAGGCACACCCGAAGCGCAACAGGTGATCGCCCTCGGCGACTTCGTGATCGATATTCCGCAACATAGGGTGCTTGTTCGCGGTCAGGACATTCACCTGACCCCAAAGCAGTTCGATCTGCTTGTAACCTTGGCCCGACACGCAGGCCAAGTGCTGACTCATCGCGTGCTCTTACATACCGTGTGGGGCACAAATGTCGATCAACCGGAGTATCTGCGGGTCAACATCGGCCAATTGCGCAAGAAGATCGAAGTCTCTGACGAGCCGCAGTACATCATTACCGAACCATGGATCGGTTATCGCTTCCGGCCAACAGGCAAAGACGACCTGTAGCCATCTTTACGAATTCTTTACGAATTCCCTATCCATTCTTTATGCACAAAGTCGTTCCATAGCAATAGCGGCGCTCGCGAAGGAGGCGACGCTGCGACGCCATGCACAAAATATTTGCCTCTTCGGCCTCCAACGTTGCTCGAACCTCTTACCTAGCGACGACTCCTCGTCCACAAGTCTCGCCTATTACGCAGACCGACATTCTTGATGTGCTGTCGCTCTCGGGGCGAGGGTTCTCGGGGTTCTTGCCTACGGAAATTCGCCTGGGTCGCCGGGGCGACATGGCAGGCGTGGATTCACACTCCAATAAGCCATTCTGAATCATCGGGAGAATCACTATGTGGGATATCGGATGCATTGCGGCGAGCGTGGCCTTCTTCTTTGTGGCCATCGCCTACACCACCGGCTGCGAACGGCTGGGCATGAAAGAGAGCAAATGATGCTTGAAATTGAGTTGCTTGGGCTCGTGACTGTCGCGCTGCTCGTCTACCTCGTCTATGCGCTTTTGCGCCCGGAACAGTTTTAGTCAGGTTCCAAAAAGGAAAGTTCATTCATGACTGCCAACGGTTGGTTTCAAATCTGTTTCTTCTTCGGCCTTGTGCTCGTTTGTGCAAAGCCTCTTGGCCTCTATATGGCCCGCGTTTTCGAGCGCGAACGCACCTTTGCTGATCGTCTCTTCCGGCCGATAGAACGGTTGATCTACCGGTTCACTGGCGTTGATGAAGCGCATGAGATGCGGTGGACTGAGTACGGTGTCGCGATGCTGCTCTTCAGCCTTATCACCATGCTGGTCACATATGGGATTCAGAGGCTGCAGCATGCGCTTCCGCTGAACCCGCAGCATCTGGCTGGTGTAGCCCCGGACCTTGCGCTGAACACGGCTGCCTCGTTCACGACGAACACGAACTGGCAGTCGTATGTTCCCGAGACGACGATGAGTTATTTGACTCAGATGCTCACCCTCGCCTATCACAACTTCTTCTCGGGGGCTGTTGGTATCGCACTGGCCATTGCGCTGGTGCGAGGTATCTCGCGGCGTGAGTCGAAGACACTGGGCAACTTCTGGGTCGACACAACGCGCGCTTCGCTCTGGGTGCTGCTGCCAGGCTGCTTCATCTATGCCCTGCTGCTGGTTTCACAGGGTGTGGTGCAGAACTTCCGCCCCTACGATCAAGCGAAGCTTGTTCAGTCCCAGACTGTGAGTACGACGGGGGCAGATGGCAAGACGACCACGCAGACGGTCACGACGCAGAGCATCGCGCAGGGGCCGGTCGCCTCACAGGAAGCAATCAAGATGTTGGGCACCAACGGCGGGGGCTTCTTCAACGCTAACAGCGCGCATCCGTTTGAGAATCCGACTCCGCTGTCAAACCTGCTACAGATGTTCTCTATCTTCGTGATTCCTGCTGGGCTTACCGTTACCCTGGGACGCATGACACGCTCGCCGGCGCATGGGCGGGCGGTGTTTGCGGCGATGGGTGTTCTGTTTTTTGCCGGAGTCTCCGTCGCTTACTACGCGGAGACACAGGCGAACCCGCTGCTGCACTCGGTCAACCAACATGTATCGGCGGTGCAGGCTGGCGGCAACATGGAGGGCAAGGAGGTCCGCTTCGGCATCGCGAACTCCGCTCTGTTCGCCACTGTCACGACTGATGCAAGTTGCGGCGCCGTGAACTCGATGCATGATTCGTTCATGCCGCTGGGCGGACTAGTTCCGCTGGTGAACATCATGCTGGGCGAGGTTATCTTCGGCGGTGTTGGCGCAGGCCTGTACGGCATGCTGATTTTCGTTGTGCTCTCGGTGTTCATCGCTGGGCTAATGGTTGGGCGCACACCGGAGTATCTGGGTAAGAAGATCGAGGCATTCGACGTGAAGATGGCAATGCTTTACGTGCTCATCTTCCCGCTTTCGATCCTCGGCTTCACCGCAGCCTCATTGATGATGCCGAACCTTGGGCTGTCTTCGCTGGCCAACGGTGGACCTCATGGCCTCTCGGAGATTCTCTACGCCTACACTTCGGCTACGGGCAATAACGGGTCTGCGTTTGCTGGATTGAACGCTAATACGCACTGGTTCAACTTGTCACTCGCTACGGCGATGCTGGTTGGGCGCTTCCTGATGATCGTCCCGATGCTGGCCGTTGCTGGCAGTCTGGCGAAGAAGAAGCTGGTTCCTCCATCGCCAGGAACGTTCCCGGTGCATACGCCGCTGTTCACGGTGTTGCTGGTCTGCGTCATCCTCATCGTTGGCGCGCTCACGTTCTTCCCCGCGCTGTCGCTGGGACCGATCCTCGAACACCTCCTCATGCACGCCGGCAAACGCTTCTAAGCAGAAAGAAAAGGACCATGGCAAGCACACGCAAACGCTCTCTCTGGGATACAAAAATCGTCCGCCGCGCACTTTTTGATGCGGTAGCAAAGCTCAATCCACGCAAGATGATGAAGAATCCCGTCATGTTCGTGGTCGAGATCGGCAGCGTCATCACGTCGATCTATCTGTTCCGCGATATGGCCGCGCACCGCGATTCAATCGGCTTCGATTTGCAGATTACTCTGTGGCTCTGGTTCACGGTGTTGTTCGCGAACTTCGCCGAGGCGATGGCGGAGGGCCGCGGCAAGGCTCAGGCTGATGCGCTGCGTCGTGCGAAGTCTGAGACGACCGCCGTACGGTATCGGCCTGATGGCAGTACCGAGGAGGTCCCTAGTTCGCATCTGCGCGCGGGCGATCTTGTCTTCGTCATCGCCGGGGCGATGATTCCTGGCGATGGCGAGGTGACGGAAGGCGTCGCCTCGGTGGATGAGTCGGCGATTACCGGCGAGTCCGCTCCTGTCATCCGCGAGGCCGGTGGAGACCGCTCGGCGGTTACTGGCGGCACGCGTTGTCTCTCCGATCAGATCAAGATTCGCATTACATCGAATCCTGGCGAGACGTTTCTTGACCGCATGATCGCGCTGGTTGAAGGCGCTGAGCGGCAGAAGACTCCGAACGAGATTGCGCTCAACATTCTACTGGCCGGGCTTACGATCATTTTCCTGCTGGCCGTTGTCACGTTGCAGCCGATTGCTATCTACTCGACGGCTCCTCAGACG
>DATDHL010000111.1:0-10858 GCA_036521575.1 Edaphobacter sp.
AGCCGTTTTCGAATGTGGGGGCGCAGGAACTGGGGTTGCGGCTGCAGCCCTATGCGGCGAAGAACTACAGCATGGTGATGACGGAGGCCGGTGATCTGCCGTTCTATTCGGAGTGGCGCGCTGTCGATGAGGGTGGGTTGAATGACGCGTTCGTCGCGCGCAATCATGGGCTGCTGACGGAGGCTTACATTGACCGGTATAAGCCTGAGATCCTGATGTACCGGGTGTGGGTTCTGCATCGGGGAGTCGCGGAATTGAAGGCGCAGATGGAAGGTGTTGTCTCGCCGGGTATTAAGGACAGGCTGACTTTGAACGATGCCGTTATGTACAACTATGCGGTCAAGCATGGCTATGTGCTGGCAGCGATCTGGGGCGGCATCTATTGCGACTACCATGTCTTCTGGGTGAAGCCTAACTTTGCGGATAGCGACGCGATCGTGTCGGCGATACGGGATCATCCGTATTACATGCAGGAGACGGGGCAGTTGGCGTATGACTTCCGAAATGCACCTGTGCCTTCCGTTCCCTGCATGATTTAGATGGGTTATGGAATGAGAAGAAGCTTACCGGTGGTCTTGCGGGACTCGAGATCGCGTTGCGCACGGGCAGCGTCGGCCAGCGGGTAGATGTGCTCGACACGGAGTTTAAGGGAGCCATCGGCTACGGAGTTGAGGACGTCGGTGGCGCGGGATTCGAGATCGGCGCGGGTGGCTACGTAGTCCTTGAGCGTGGGGCGGGTGAGGTAGAGGGAGCCCAAGGTGGAGAGCTTGATGAGATCGAAGGGTGGGACTGCTCCACTGGAGCCTCCGAAGAGGACCATCATGCCGCGGGGCCGGAGGACTTCGAGGGATTTGTCGAAGGTGGATTTGCCTACGGAGTCATAGACTGCGTGGAGGCCGGGGCCGGTGGTAAGGGTCTTGATCTTTGCGGCAAAGTCTTCGCGGGTGTAAAGGATGACTTCGTCGGCTCCGGCTTCGCGGGAGAGCTCGGCTTTTTCTTCGTTGGAGACGGTCGTGAAGACGCGGGCTCCGAGGGACTTGGCCATCTGGGTGAGGAGGAGACCGACGCCTCCGGCTCCGGCGTGAATGAGGATCTCGTCGCCAGGGCGGATGGGATAGGTGGAGCGCGACAGATAATGGGCGGTCATCCCCTGAAGGATGGCGGCAGCGGCTTGCTGGGCGGTGATGGTCTCGGGGATAGGTACGAGGGCGGAGGTGGGGGCGATGGCAAGCTGCGCGTATGTCCCGGGGATGTGGCACCAGACTACGCGGTCTCCGGCTTTAAGGGCGGTAGGTTGGGGGCCGGGTTCGCCGAGAGCGACGATGGTTCCGGCGGCCTCCTGACCGAGGATATAGGGAAGCTTGGCGGGGTAACGGCCCTCGCGGAGATAGATGTCGATGAAGTTGATCCCGCTGGCTTCGATGCGGACGAGTGCCTCGCCGGGCCCAGGGGTTGGAGTGGGCAGATCGCGAAGCTCGAGGACGTCAGCGGTTCCGGTGGTGAGGATCTGGATGGCCTGCATGGGTGTTGGACGACCTTCGAGGTGGGGTTGGTGACAACCAGATATATATATTTGCATGATCGCATGAAGGTTTGCGAACTATACTCCGAAGATTCCTGTCGTCGGAACTACGTCAGGTCCATTGCAACTTGAGGTGAAGGAAGTTATGGCTAAGCCGACGGATTTCTTTGTTGGAGTGACGGATCTGTTCAGCGTCATTCTGCCCGGCGCGTGCATTGCGTTTGTCGGCAAGGAAGCGATCGAGTTATGTAAGTGTCAGCAGTGGGGGCTGGATAGGAACCAAGGTTATGTTGTGTTCTTTGTCGTGGCGTATCTTCTGGGTCATCTGATGGACTATGGCGGCTCGCAGGTTTGGGACACGCTTTACGATCGCGTGTATGCGCGTCGCAAGAGGAAGGCTGCGATACGAGAAGAGGCGCAGCGGCTGCGGGAGGTGGGATGGGTTGAAGAGCCGGCTGGCCTGGTTGCCGAGAGACTGCTTGTGCCGGGCGATCCCCTGCTGAGTGAGGCAAGCAGACTGGCAAAGGGGTTGATGCCGGTCGGGGACAGAGTGTTTCAGTTGAGCCGAGCCTGGATATGTCTGAAGAATCCGGGGGGATTCATTGAGATCGAACGGCTACAGGCTAATTCAAAGTTCTTTCGCGGCCTGGTGAGCGTGTTCCTGATTGCGGCGGTAGTCCTACTGGCAGCGAGACGTTGTGTGGAAGATTTCTCTGGATGGGGAACGGCGATCTGTTTTGTTTTGGCTGTCGTGTCGTTTCTGCGGTTCTGCGATCTTCGATGGAAGGCCGTGCAGCAGACGTACCGGTTCTTCATCTTAATGCACACGGAACCGCCGATGCCAGCCATGGGTGAGGCGGGCAAGCCTGAGAGCGAAGAGTCGCAGAAGAGCGAGGAAGACTGATGGGTTCAGGTCAGATCGTTCGTTGTTGCCACCGGGCCGTTCTTTTTGACGGACTCGATTCCCTTCTCCATGGCTGACGTGGAGGAGTACATCTCGCTTTTGCCGATGACCTCGTGGTTCTTCGCTTTCAGGACGAAGTAAGGTTGATCGGCCTTCGAGGTCTTGCGCTCGAATTGCTCGTCATGTGAAGAGTTCTTTTTGACGGATTCGATGCCGTTAAGAGCGCCTTCTTTTTCTTTGTAGTTCTCGCTGGTCAGGATGACTTCGCCATTGGCAGCCTTCAGATTGAACATGAATTGCTTGCCTGCGGCCGATTTCAGTTCGTAGTGTGCTGACATGCTTCCTCCGGTAAATCAGATTGGACGATCTGGCCCGAAATGGAAACGAACGATGTCCAACACTCTACCTGAATCGGGAGAGGTTGTGCCTTAGGAGCGTTTAGTGGAGGAGGCTCTCTTCAGAGCGCAGGCGCAGGATGCGATCGACGGCATAGGGCGCTCGATGAGACGCAGTGTGGAAGTGACGAACCTGAAGCTCGCCGAGCAGACCGATTCCCATCATCTGGATTCCGGCCAGAATGCAGATGCCTGCGATCACGAAGATAGGTCCATGCAGATCCATGACGGGCTGGCCGGTAAGAATCTTGAGTGCGAGAAGCCACATGGCGAGGCCAGAACCCGCGAGGACACCGAGCGCGCCGATGGTGCCAAAGAAGTGCAGCGGGCGGGTCATGTATTTGAGCAGGAAACGGATGGTCAACAGATCGAAGAAGACGCGGAAGGTGCGGGAGATGCCGTAGTGGCTCTTGCCGAACTCGCGGGCCGGGTTCGAGATGGAGATTTCACAGATACTGGCGCCGTACCATGAGGCGAGAGCTGGGATGAAGCGATGCATCTCGCCGTAGAGAGGGATGTTCTGGATGACTTCGCGGCGGTAGGCTTTGAAAGTTGTGCCGAAGTCGTGGATGTCGACTCCACTGAGGACGGCCATGAGCCAGTTGGCTGCGCGAGAGGGGATACGGCGGAGGAGGAAGTTGTCTCCACGGTGGGAGCGCCAGCCGCTGACGACGTCGTAGCCTTCTTCGAGTTTGGCGAGGAAGTTTGGGATCTCGTCGGGCGAGTGCTGGAGGTCGCCGTCCATGGCGAGGATGAACTCGCCCTGGGCGTGGTCGAAGCCAGCTGCGAGGGCTGAGGTTTGGCCGAAGTTGCGGCGAAGCTTGATGACAAGGACGCGCGAGTCTACAGCGGCGATCTCCTCAAGGAGGCGATAGGTGCGGTCGCGAGAGCCATCGTCGACGAAGACGAGTTCGAAGGTATCGCCGACTTGCTCCATGACGGCTTTGAGGCGGTCGTAAAGTGTTGTAACGTTATCTTCTTCGTTATGGAACGGGACGACGATGGAGTATTTCGGCACAAGTTGATGATACTCCTGAGCGGTGCTGGTGACGAAATAGTAACGGGTGATGGGCAGATTCTCGGCGCTGGAAGTGCCGGACGGAGAGATGATGGTGATGTACCGAGCAGCGTAAGACGCATCGGGTCTGGTATATGTTCTATGCCTTTATTTATGATGGGGTTCCCGGGACGTATTGGGGAACGTCCGAATGGGAATAGGCCAAGGCTGGAAAGGGATCATGGGAAAACGCGTCCTCTATATCGTCATGGCGCTGGTGCTGATCGGGTTCGCCTATGTCGGGTATAACTCCTATGACGTACGACGCGCGGGGGGGACAGGGGATGTGTTTTCGAGAGACTCGGGTGAGAGGGTTGGGACGGATTCGGGTTCGGGCGCAAGGGTGACGGTGGCCGTGCCCGCGAAGGCGGCTGATGGGAAGACTTCAGAGGCGGGGGGAGCGCCGGCCGCGTATCCGGCACAGGCTGCTCCGGGGACTGGTATGACTCCTACTACTCCAGCCGAGGCCGCGGCCGGGTCGCAGGTGACACAGACAGGGCAACCGGCACAAGGAACGGCCCCGGAAGGCGATACGATCGGCCCTAATCCTCCGAATGGGATGAAGTTTGGCGGGACGGGAAAATATCAGCTCTACCGCCAAGGGAATATCACTTGGCGGCTGAATACAGATACCGGGCAGAGCTGCATCATCTTCGCTACGGATGAAGAGTGGAAAAAACCGAGGGTCTATCGGGCTGGGTGCGGGAGCCGGTAGAACTGAAGATTGCTTAACGCAGTATGGGAACGGCGTCCGATGGCAGCCGACGCTCATTTCGTGGATAGTGTGTTGAACGATGGTAGCTTGCGTGCTGTTGCAGTAGAACGGCAGCAGCACCACGGAGTCGAGCCGACTCACCGTCGCCAGCCGTTTCCAGTCGAGGCGGAGATCCAGCCAGCACAGCGAGTTCCAACTCACGCTGAATGATGGGCCCAAATCTCGCCCATACCGACGTGATTTCGCCCGTGATCAAGATGAGTTCGGGCGAAAGGGCTGCCGTGATCAGGCGGAGGCCGCGACCAATTGCGTGCGCCTGGCGGGTAACTGCCTCAACCGCATTTGGGTCGTTCTCTTCTGCGAGCCTGAGCAGACTGTAGATATCGATCGAAGGATTGTCCGGAGCGAGCTCGCGATAAAACTGCAAGGCCGCACGCGACGATCCAGCCATCTCCCAGCAGCCGCGCTGACCACATCCACATAGTGGACCAGCCGAATCAACGGGAATGTGTCCGAACTCACCGGCGAGCCCGTTGTACCCGGAATGCAATTGCCCACCGGAGAGAATCGCCGTACCGATACCTTCGGAGACCGCGACCAGAACTGCATTAGAGACGCCCGCCAATCGGCCGGACCATGATTCAGACAGCAAGCAGGCATTGGCGTCGTTATCAATCTCCACCTGCAGATTCAGACCTTTTTCCAAGGCAGACTTAATATCGAAGTCTTTCCAATGAAGATTGGGCGCCAGAAGAAGCCGTTGGGTCTTTGGATGAACTCGTCCCGGGACACTTACGCCGATTCCTTCAAAAGTTTTATCGACGTGCTGATCCTGCAACAGCCGCATTTTCTCGATGATGTGTTTGAGCGCGAGTTCTGGATCGGATACGGTCATGACCGTTTCCCGCGAAAGGAACCGGCCGGTTAGATCGACTACGGCCAGGATTGCGCGATTGGGGCGAATATCGAGGGCAAAGGTCACCAGGAAGTCATTTACTTCCAGCATGGTAGAAGGGCGGCCACGTGAACGGCGAACCACCGCTCCCTCGCGGACCCAGCGCTCGCTGATGAGCTGCTCAACGATGATCGAGATCGTGCTTGGCTGCAATCCCGAAAAGCGCGCGAGTTCTACGCGTGACACCGGTTGTCTAAACCGGATCAACTCCAGAACGATGTCGCGATTGATGTCTCTTGCATTTTCGCTGGAGGCGAGCTGTGCGGAGGAGAGGTCAATCCGTCGGACACCCGGCACCCTTTCTGGGTGCGGCAAACCGTTTTGTCCTAAAAGCACCGCTTGTATTCTCATGTGAGATTCATGTTACGCCATCGAACTTTGCGCAGATATCTTGCTTTGACCGTAATCTAAAACGGTATTTCCATAACTTTCGCAAATTCCGAAGTGTAGAAATAGCCAACATGCACCTTCTGCTGTCTATGGTCTTTTGTGAAGGTAGCACTCCCCACGACCCAGCCTAGCCGAAGCATTGCGTGCCGGCATCGCTGCAGCTTCCATTGGGATTGACGCTGACCAACTGCACCCTAAGAATCCAACATTATTGGGATCATAGAATTGCATTGGCTTCTCTCGGGTAGCACGAACTAAAGTTGGTCAGCGGGTGATTCAGAAAGTTAAATCCCGCGACACGGAACTGAAGATTCCGGCTCTCCTTGAAGGGAAAAGTCTTCTGCAAGGTCAGATCGCTGTTGAAGAACGCCGGTCCATGGATATAACCAAGGTTCGTTGGACCGTTCACGCCCTGAGATTCTCAGGCCAAAACAGTTGCCGTTGATGAACTGATTCTTATGCAGTCCCGCGGTAGAATCGCCACCCGGACAGCCGTCGGATGAGCGGAGTACCGGCTGCAGCAGAACATCTGTCGTGCCCAACAAAAGAGTGTTGTTGATCTGGCATGCGGTTGGGGTATTCGCGTTCACCCTGTCGCACAACGGCAACCACCGTATGAACTGTTGGCATAACCCTGAAGATTGAAGCTGGGGTTGTAGACAGCCTGGAGATTCAATCCGCTCTGCCAGTTGGTGATACCCGAAATCAACCAAAAGTTGCCCAGACCACGGAGGAGCCGGTTGCCAGAATGAAAATGCTCGCCCATATCAGACGAATAACTGGCTCCAATAATGCCAGTGCGGTCAAAGGCCAGCGGACCGTAATCTGCCCGCAGGTTGGTTGGATCGCCAGCAATGCCGTTGTTGCAGGCCCCACGGATGCCGAGCGCCTTGCTGAACGTATAGCTCAGGTCATTGTTCAGCAGTTGCGGCAGGGGCAGGTCGCCTCCATCCACCTCGCCGCTACCGTCATCTGGCTAATTTGATGACACTCTCTAGAACTGGAACCGAGCCGACACCTGCATGCGCCGATACTGGGTCAGCGTCGAGCTGTAAACGCCCATCTGCGGCCCATCGGTTGATCCGGTATCGAGTGAGTGCACATCGAACCGCGTGGTATTCGTCAAATTGAACACCTCGCCAGCCAGGTTCAACAGATAGCGATCGCCAAAGCGGAACGCTTTATGCAGTCCCAGGTCGACATCAAAGTACCCGTCGCCACGGAACTGATTGCGCTGACCAGCCTCTCCGGGATACGGACTGCGCATGTTGGCCTGAGCAGCAATAGGGTCGTCGAACGCCTGTGGACTGCCGTTCGCATCCTGATGCTTCCGCATCTTAATCGGCCCTGTCTGCACCATGTTGCTCTCCCACTCCCAGTTTGTCGCCCATCCAAGGCCATCGGAGATGCCGAAGGGCAGCCCGCTGGATGCGCGCACAATTCCTGAAAGATTCCAGTTGCCGATCACCGCATCCACAAGATGGTTCACATTGCCGCCATAATGCTGTCCACGCCCGAACGGCATCAGCCATACCCAATCGGCCGTCAGCAGATGCCTTGTGTCAAAATCCGACACAGCGTAATTCTTGCGAGGATTCCAGGCGTCCAGAATCATGCCAAAGTTAGCGGCAGCTCCACTTGGAAGGAATACGTTCGTCGGATTGCTCTCCGAGTCAGAACCTAAGTCCAGCGACTTCGAGAACGTGTAGCTCACATCGATCTGCACATTGTGCGCCATCGGATGACGAAGAACGAACTGGCCTGCGTGATACGAACTCGTCCCGTTCGACGAGGTTACATACAGCGAGGAGTACTGTAGCGGCCAGAAGCGGCCCGGTCCGTTGCGGCAGCCCATGGTGCACGCAATATCAAGATCGTACAGGGCTGCTGTCTCGTTTCCACGGGCAAACACCCACTCGTTATCGTAGATGTTCTGCGTAGCAGAAGAACCTTGCGCACCGCCGCCAGACGCTCCCTTTGCATCCGGGAAGAGATTCTCCCAATAAGGAATCGTCGGCACGTCAGTACGTCCCTGATCGACGAACTGCGACATCATCGTCCCTGCAGTGTAGTAGTCCATGCCGGACTTTGGATCCACCAGATCGAGAGGCTGAGCCAGATCGATCGACTGGAGCAGGTGTCTGCCCAGTCGGCCTACATAATTGGCCTCAAGTGTGAACCCACGAGGAAGTTCGCGCTGGAATGAGAGATTGAAGACATGCGAGTACGGCGTTTGCAGATGATCGTCCAGACCGTACGTGATCGCAAACCCCGTACCGCCAGGGTCATTGGAAGGCGTCTGCGGATATGCAATGCTCGATGGAGCAGAGGGAACCAGATTGGGAAGATTATGCAGTCCGGTGAAGCGCGGCGTCGTATCCGCCGTCTGGACGCTTGCGGGGTTGGTGATCGAACTCGACAGCGAGAACGATCCGGACTTGCTGTAGTTCGTCACCAGGCCCTGCCCATAGTGATCGTGGTACATGCCGTAGCCGGCGCGGATCGAACTCCTTCCGGCGCCACCCAGCAGCTTGTTGAGCCACGTGCCGCCATCAGGCGCAGGCGCAAAGGCGATTGCAAAGCGTGGTGCGATATTGTGCCAGTTCATCGGATAGAACGGCTTAGCGCCGCGTGCCTGGCCAGAGGGCGCAAATGAGATATCCGGCTGTACGCTGTTGCCGACCGCTGCCTGTTGGCCACGCGTTAGAAACCACTGATGCATGTCGACCGTCGGCTGAACCTGCTGACCGTTCGCCTCGTATGGCGTCTGCAAAATGGTATGGCGAAGGCCCGCAGTAAGCGTCAGGTTCGGCAGCGGACGAAAAGCATCCTGCACGTAATACTCGAACTCATTCGAGCGGAAGTTGCGATTCACTGGCGTTCCAACCCCAAGTAACGTTCCCGTTGTGCCATCGGCAGAGAGCTTGTAGTTGAAATTTGCCGTCTCCTCGTTCGTCAATCCGGCGAGCATGCTAACCGCCAGGTTGTAGTTGGTTCCGAAGCCATCCGATACAGTGGGGAGACCGAATGCAGGAGGATCGAAGCTACTGCCAATCCCGGCGAAACCAGATTCCAGCATCCAGGCATAATTCGCAGACGCACCCGAGTAGGAGTTAGCGTCCGTGCCGTTTTGATACGTGAACCGCCGATAGTTCACACCAAACTGCACCGTCTGGCGGCCCTTTGTCCACGTATAGTCATCCAGGATGTTGTGTGTAGGCACGATCGTCGAACTACTGCGCGTTCTCGCCTCAGGACTATCCAGCGATCGGAAGGTAACATACTGTCCGTTGCCTACCCCTGTCGATGCAATGCTCTGGCGAATGTACCCATATCGCAGGTTATTCACAGTGTTCGCAGTCGGCGTCCACGTGTAGTTGCCAGAGATGCCCTTCGAATTGTCCGTATTCTTCTGGCTCGCTGGTTGACCCGGATAATAAGGGGCAACCGAAGCGGCGTCGTTCTGCATGCTCGCTCGAACATAGACCCGGTGCTTCTCGTTGATGTTGTAATCCAGCCGCGCGATGTAAACGTTTTGGATCAAAGGCACTGAAGCTGCAAAGCTGTACGATCCTGTGTTAAGACCATCCCCCTCTGTAAACCCATTGCTATGTGGGTACTGTTGGAATAGCGCGATGGAGTTCGGGTTGACACCCGGACCCCATGGGCAGGTCCCGTTGGCGAAGCAGTTGGGATCCATGCTCGCAAACTGGCTGGGCGTCAGCGTCACATTGCTTCCACCATCAGCGGTGTAGATCAGATTTCCCGCTCGGAGCGAATCGGTCGGAACCGTCCGAACCGTAGGCGCCGCTTCGTTCTGCCGGTTGCCCTCGTAGTTTCCAAACAGGAAGACCTTGTCCTTCTTCAGCGGGCCGCCCAACGAAATTCCATAGGTGTTGCGGATCAGATGGCCAGGCGTATTCGGTAACCCGGAGTTGATCTGCGCCGCCTTGTTGAACCAGTCGTTTGCCACGCCAAGATTGCTGCGGTTATACCAATACGCCGACCCATGGATCAGGTTTGTTCCCGACTTCGTCACCAGGTTCACCTGTCCACCGGAGGACCGACCCGTATCAGCGTTCGAGCTTGAGGTCGTCACCCGAAACTGCTCCGTCGCGTCCAGGCTGTTGCGAAGAACACCACTGAAGGCAGCAGGATTCACCTGATTGTTGTTGTCTACACCGTCCAGCGTAATGTTCGTCTGGTCGGAGCGCGCTCCACTCACAACACCGTTCCGGCTCTCCGTCGACTGCGTGTTACTTCCGATGAAGAGAACGCCCGGCTGCAGTGCCAGCAGCGTCTGCGGATTGCGGCCCTCGCTCGGCAGCTGCATGATCGTCTCGTTGTTGATCGCATTGCCGATCGTAGCGTCTGTCGTATTGATCGTCTCCGTCGCAGCCGAGACGTCCACCGACACCACATCTGCACTCACCTGCAGCTTCATGTTTACCGTCGCAGGCTGAGCTACCAGCAGTTGCGCAGTCGTGGTGAACTTACCGAACCCTGAAGCCGTCGCGGTAATCGTGTATGCACCCGGCGCAATCTGCTGGAACGAGTACTCTCCCTGAGAGTTTGTCAACGCATCGGCCTTGACACCATTTGCTGCATTCACGATGACGACCGAAGCCCCGGGAACTGCAGCTCCCGTCGAGTCGGTCACAAGTCCCCGCAACGAGGTGCTGGCATTCTGGCCAAAACCCGCGTACGAAAGACACAAAATTAGAAGAAAGAGGGAATATCGAAAAAGTCGCATGTGGCCTCGCAAGAAATGCGATTACACCAACACTGCTCACGCGAACCGTACAAGTCTGGATCGTGCGTATATTTTTTACCAAGCTGCAGAACTGGAAGCTCTCGAAAGTAACGCAGCATGAACCTAATACGTGAACCTAATATGTCAGAGGCGCTACATTCCGGCAA
>DATDHL010000112.1:0-4243 GCA_036521575.1 Edaphobacter sp.
CACGAGTTCAGCACCGCCGACACCCAGGTCTTCTTCCCCGCCGAAGACGGCACCCTCACCCCGTCCACCATCGCCGACCTGCTCCCCGCAGCCTTCCTTCTCACAAAATGACCCAGACCATCCACCCCATCGACGTCATCCTCCACAAGCGCGACGGCCTCACCCTCACCGACGCCGAGATTCAAGCCTTCATCCGAGCCATCGTCGACCGCACCCCCGACAACCAGCTAGTCACCGACGCCCAGATTGCCGCCTTCCTCATGGCGGTCTTCCAGCGCGGCCTCTCTCCCCACGAGCTCGCCACCCTCACCTCCTCCATGCGTTACTCCGGCGAAACCTTCGACGCCGCCCCGCTCCACACCTTCACCATCGACAAGCACTCCACCGGAGGCGTCGGTGACAAGACATCCCTCCTCATCGCCCCCATCCTCGCCGCCGCCGGCCTCGCCTCACCCACGCCAGCTGGCATCCCCGGCATCTGCGTCCCTATGATCAGCGGCCGCAGCCTCGGCCACACCGGTGGGACACTCGACAAGCTCGAAACCATCCCCGGCTTCAACACCCAACTCAGCCTCGCGCAGCTCGCCGACACTCTCAAAAAATGCGGAGCTGCCCTCATCGGCCAAACCCCCAGAATCGTTCCCGCCGACCGCATCCTCTACGCCCTCCGAGACCACACCGGCACCGTCGAATCCTCCTTCCTCATCTGCGCCAGCATCATGAGCAAAAAACTCGCCGAGTCCCTAAACGCCCTCGTCCTCGACGTCAAAGTCGGCTCCGGCGCCTTCATGCCCAGCTACGAACAATCCAAGTTTCTCGCCAAGCTCATGGTGCAAACCGGCGAAGCCTCCGGCACCCGAACCGCCGCCCTCCTCACCACCATGGATGAGCCCCTCGGCCGCTTCTCCGGGAACTGGGTCGAAGTCTGGGAGTGCGTCGACATCATGCGCAATACCCGCCACCCCCGGTCCGCCGACCTCATCGAACTCTCCAACATCCTCTCTGGCTGGATGCTCTACCTTGCCAAACGCGCTGCCACCCCAGAAGAAGGCGCAAAGCTCTCCGACGAAATCCTCCGCAACGGCGAAGCCTACAAAGCCTGGCTGAAAATCGTCGCAGCCCAAGGCGGAGACACCACCCTCTTCGAAGACCCTGCCGCCCACCACAAACCCACCGCCACCCGAACCATCACCGCCCCACAAGACGGCTACCTCGCCTCCATGGACTGCAAACAAGTAGGCTGGGCCGTCCAACGCCTCGGAGCAGGCCGAGCCAAACCCAGCGACCCAGTCAGCGCTCACGCAGGCATCGAGATGCACGCCAAACTCGGCGACCCCATCACCCAGGGCCAACCCCTCATCACCCTCTATACCGAAGACCCCACCCTCCTCAACGAACCCGAAGCCATGCTCCGCGAAACCCTCCACATCGCCGCCATCGCACCCCAACTCCAGCCCCTCATCCGCGAGGTCGTCACCATCTAGCGCACACGTTCAATGGCTTGTGATAACAAACTCTCCATAGGTCGTCTCGCACATCCCGTAGATCGCCCCAGACACGCACGCCCCCGCAGAGTATTTGTAGCAACCAGGCGTCTTTGCCACGACCGTAACATCCTTGGCCGACCCACCAATGATCGCCCCATCCGGATCGAAAGCGGCTATCGGTCCCACATCAACAAGGAAGCCGGTATTCCTCCCCGTACTCTTCCAGATCACCTGGGTGCCCGGTTTCAGGCAGAACAGCGAACCACTCTTTGCGCCGGGAATACTTGGTGTAGAGGAAGCCGAATTCCCTGTCCGTTTCACATTCACAGTGCACGGCTCCGTAGCAGATCCGCACGTATTGCTCGCAGTACAGAGCTGCTCCGGGTGTGCTTCCTTGCAAGCGTACTTGCTGTTCTTTGACTGCGCCATGGCAGATGCAGCCAAAACGAGGGGGAGCGCGAACACAGCGCACCGCATTGCGAAACATCCTTGATTAATCAAAGCGTGCCTCACGAGATTGATTTTTCAAAACGGCCCGCATTGCTGGAAGCCTACCGCCAAACGGAGACCATCAACCTTCGCGTGAACTCAATCGCCGTTCTCACCTTTAGTTCCAGCCCAATCAAGAATCCCGCTAAGTCTCCACGCGTTCTGACGCAGTTCGATTTGGAGCTGTCCCTCTTTGTCGATGATCAACTGAGCCGCCGGAAACAAAACGCCTGTACTCTTGCCCTTATCCTTATCGTTCAGGTCGAACTCACCCGCCGTCAGGTTAAACGCCTGTGATTGGGAGTCGGCCCATGCTTCGCCAAATCTGATCTGGCGATTGGTAACGAAGCGGATCTTCCGTCCAGTCGGAGTCGGGATCTCCCGAATGAAGCTGAGGTCATAACCCAGAGTCCCCGTAATTGCTATCCGACCTACCGCAGGCATCTTGCTCAGAGCATTCACCAATCCCTGATTCTGGCCTTTCGTGAAGGCATCCACCAGAGCCTGCTTATTCTCCGGCGTCGAAAACTCGTAAATCATGACCCTAATCCCGATATTCTGGCCCATCTGTGTGCCGGTGCCGAATGCTTGGGCCTCAATCGTTTCGTATTTATCTCTCGCGAATCCCCAAGAAGTCCCAATCGATAGCAGAACTATAACCAACCCGCCTTTTGCTGCAAGCAATAGAAGTTTAGCCGCTCTGGTCATATTTCTCTCCAGTCTCGCGGTGTTGGCCCTCACCGAAGTCATTCCGTTTTTCTGCGGAGGATTATAGGCTTCTCAAGCCAACCTGACCTGTCAACCTACTATTTTTTGCGAACACGACTTTCGGAGATGTCGGCCTCTCCGCCCGCAAAGCGTGAAGCTTCAAAGTCATGCACGAAAATTACACCCCCTCAGCCGCCACTCTTATTCCTTAAACTCCGCTTCAAACGATGTACCAATTGCCGCCACCCCAGCTCCGGGCGGCAATAGGAGATCTCCTGATGAGAAAGCCCGTCGCCATGCTCGTCGCCGTCGCTGGAATCGTAGGCGTCGCAACCCCAAGTCTCACCGCTCAGAAAAAGGAAGACACGCCCAAGAAAACCACGGCAAAACCCACCGCCTCTACCACCCGGCTCAAACTCACAAAATCACAGAGCGAGACCGCCGGCAAAGCCGCCAAAGCCAATTCAAAATAACCAAAGCTACGCAGGAATCCGCCGGCTCTTCGTCTCAGAGCAACCAGAAGCAATAAAAATCGAATAGCAACAGCCAGGGATCGACCACTCCGCAGACCTCAACCACCTACGACGTCAAGACCAACAAACCCGAATAGCCCCGCAAACCATGAACCTCCTGTCCCAGCTACGAGCGAGAAGCTACACCTGCCGTTTGCGCGAAACCAGCAACGGCTCAACCCACGAGACGCAGTTCGTCCCGACGCCTCCGTAGCTCGCGCATGCTGGTCTTCGCCGAAACCACCCCCAGCGACCTCGTCTACGACCCCGGCTCCGGCGACGGACGCATTCCCATCCTCGCCGCCCAGGAGTTCGAAGGCCCCTCCAATTCACAAAGCAGACGACTAGGCGGGTGCCCCACATCTCGATTCTGAGATGGGGTTTTGCAAGGTGTCTAATAACGCCACTAAGGCGTAGTTATCTTCAAATTCGTAACCACAGCATCCGTATTGTGCGCGAACCGAATCCCATACACCCCATCGGTCGACTTCAGCTTACCCGCCGTCACCAGCTCCGACTTATCAAACGTCTTCACCACCGTCCCATTGATGATGCACGACACCTTATCGCCCTTCACCTGCATCGCAATATCCTGAGTCACCGGCTGTCCCGGACCAGCCGCCTTATGAACCGCATCGCTAGCCTCGCGTCTGCCGTTCATCTGAAATGCATCAGGCCCGAACCCTCGCACGATGAAGTTCCCGCTTCCATAAGCCGCGCAGTAAAGATAGCTCTGCTGCCCCGCCCCTAGATCATTACCCGCAATCACAATTCCATACGGATGCGGATGCGTATTCAAATTCATAAACTTCGGCTCGTTAAATGTCGCCGACACCGTATAGTCGCCCTTGGCCGTGTTCTTCGGGTTCCAGTACGTAATCGCCGGCCCCGTCGTCACCTTCAACTCCTGGCCCTCCATCACAAGCTTCGCGTCATTCACCGTCTGACCCGCCTTCTCAGCGTCGGCATCAACCTTCCCCTGCCAGCCCGGTGCCTGGATGCCGCCTCCCGCGACCTTGCGGTTGGTATCCGGCGACTCTTGTGCAT
>DATDHL010000113.1:0-3960 GCA_036521575.1 Edaphobacter sp.
GCTCAGGGTGGGGTTCTGGCGGAGCCTGCGGCAGAGGTCGAGGCCATCGCCACCCGGGACCATGATGTCCAAGAGGAAGAGGGCGGGAGGCTGACGCTCGGCGTCCGGTAAAATCTGGCCGATTGTGAGATAAGAACGCACTGTGAAGCCGGCGGTTTCCAAGTGGTACTGAACGAGCCGCGAGATGTCGGCATCGTCTTCCAACACAAAAATCGTCTGACTCAAATTGATAAACCTCAACTCAGCTAGGCAACCTTAATACAAGGTTAGCCTAAGCCGCGCTCAGGATTGCGAATGTACGATGAATCGTAATCTATGAATGTAAATTGGATCCATTTGTATACACTGAAGGTAGTTTCTGAGCCTATTGCCGGTTGTGAGGTCTATGGCACAAGAGTCCCACCTCGTTCTATGCGTGGATGACGAACTGGTCGGCCTTCGGGTCCGGAAGATTCTGCTCGAGCGCGCCGGTTACCGGGTCCTGACTGCGCTGGATGGAGCAGCGGGGCTGAATCTCTTCGCGAACGAGCCTGTTGAAGCGGTGATTCTCGACTACTCGATGCCCGGAATGCATGGCGGCGAGGTTGCGGCGAGGATGCGCCAAGTTAAACCACGGGTCCCCATTCTCTTGCTGTCGGCCTACATCGGACTGCCTGCCGAGGTGACTTCGCTGGTGGATCTGTATATGACCAAAGGTGAGGGTGCCCCTATTCTTTTGAAGAAGTTAGGCAGCCTACTTCATCCAGTAAGTGCATCTTAGGGAGAGGACGAAGAAGGGGCCTGTGAACCTAAGTCAATTCAATCGCATTCTGCTCCAGGTGTTTCTGCTGCCTGTCGTAGCGCTGTTGCTGGTGGCCGGCGCTCTGTATTACCAGATCCGCGCGGCCAATATGACTGTGAATCGCATCCAGGAGGCGGATGCGTTTATTGCCCAGACGACGCTGGTGGGGAAGCTGACCATCGATGAAGAGTCCGGGCTGCGAGGCTACGAAACTACTTCGGATACCCGTTTTCTGCAGCCCTTCGTAGATGCGGAGGCGCGGCTACAGAACGAGTTCCAGAGGCTGGCCCATATGGCCGGGGATGAGGAACAGAAGCGGCTGATCGCGGACCTGCGGAGCCAACATCAGACCTGGCGCGACGCGTTTGCCCTGCCCATCATCGCCACTGTTCGCGCGGGCGGAAAGACCAGCGATGTAGATCTGAATCTGCAGGGCAAATCCCTGATGGACAATGTCCGGCAAGACATTATCTCGATCATCCAAAGTGCAGGAAGGCACCGGTCTGAGCGCATTGTTCTATGGCATGAGCAGGTCCGTCATATGCTGGTGGTGCTCCTTTTGCTGGCGCTTGGGATGGGGGTTTTGATTGGGCTATTTACGCGGAGCCGTCTGCACGCCGTCTCGAACGCGTATAAGACTTCGCTCGATGTGCTGAAGCGCAGGGCCGAGGAGATCTTCGAATCGGAACAGAAGTTGCGGACTACGCTGGACTCAATCGGCGATGGTGTCATCACCTGCGACTCCGAGGGCAGGGTGCAGATGATGAATCCGGTAGCGCAGGATCTGACCGGGTGGACGCAGGCAGAGGCGACGGGACTTCCGCTCGAGGAGGTCTTCCGTGTCGTCCATGAGACGAACCGCAAACCGATGGAGAATCCGGTTGCGAAGGTAAAGCGGCTCAACAGCTTTGTTAATCCAGCCGGCCAGACGCTGCTGCTGCGCAAGAACGGGGCGGAGCTTCGTATTGCCGATAGCGGCGCACCGATTCGCGATCAGACTGGCGGTACGGCGGGGATGGTCCTGGTCTTCCGCGACATCACCATGGAGAGACGTACCCAGGAGGCGCTGCTCGCCAGCGAAAAGCTCGCCGTTGCAGGAAGGTTGGCGGCTACGATCGCACATGAAATCCACAATCCGCTCGACTCGGTCTCGAACCTGCTCTACCTCATGCGCACGGGTGCGACCGAGGATGAGTCGAAGCAGTTTATGGATATGGCCGAGCAGGAGCTGACACGCGTCACGCAGATCAGCCGCGCTATGCTTGGACTCTATCGTGAGTCCAAGGCTCCTGTACACGTCGACCTGAGAGAGATGATGCAGGAGATCCTGCTGCTGATGGA
Source organism: Edaphobacter sp. (assembly GCA_036521575.1). Lineage (GTDB taxonomy): Bacteria > Acidobacteriota > Terriglobia > Terriglobales > Acidobacteriaceae > Edaphobacter. The sequence goes on from DATDHL010000113.1 coordinate 2,123, forward strand.
GCATCGGTTCAGCGAGCTTCGCGTGACGGTACACACGGATCTGCCATCGGTTGTGACGGTCGATGCTTTTCCTGCGGAGCTTCGGCAGGTCTTCACCAATCTGATCACCAACGCGGCGGAGGCTGCCAGCCCGAGCGGAGATGTGCGGATCAGCATCTCATCGCTACCCGCGGGCGTGGGCGCGAACGGACAGAGGATGCAGGCCGGGGCTTTGGTTGTCATTGCGGACAACGGCCCGGGTATTCCTGATGATGTTCGGCCTCACCTCTTCCAGCCCTTTTTCACGACCAAGGGGGAACGCGGCACAGGTCTGGGCTTGTGGGTTAGCCGCGGCATCATCAACAAGCACAGCGGCACGATTGATCTTGCCAGTGACGTCGGCGAGAGCTCACATGGTACTGTTGTCAGCGTCTTCCTTGCGTCGAAGCCGACTATCAGCGCTGGCAGCGCGTAGTACGGTCTACAGTGAACGCAATAAATCTACGATGATGGAGGCGGCTTTTTCGCAAGCTGCGCGATCGACGTCGTAGTGGGTTACGAAACGTATTGAATGTGGCCCGATAGCGCTGGCCAGCACACTTTTCTGCTTCAACGCGGCGCAGCAGGCGGTGGCATCGCCACCGTTGCGCAGGGTGAAGATAACGATGTTGGTCTGGACGGCGTCGAGGTCGATCTCTGCTGCGGATTCGAGCGCTATGGCCTCGGCTATGAGGCGAGCGTTGGCGTGATCGTCTCCGAGACGGGCTGGCATCTCCTTCAGTGCAATCAAACCCGCAGCGGCGAGGACACCAGCCTGGCGCATGCCTCCACCGAGCGCCTTGCGGAAGATGCGGGCGCGGTCGATCGCTTCCCTGCTCCCGACGAGCATGGAGCCTACCGGCGCTCCCAGGCCCTTGGAGAGGCAGAACATCACCGTGTCGAAGCCTCGGGTCAGCTCTGCGACGCCGATGCCGAGGGCTGTGGCGGCGTTGAAGACTCGCGCGCCGTCGAGGTGTACGGGGAGGTGGACCTTGCGGGCGCCTGCCCAGATTTCTTCCAGGATCGGGAGTGGCGTCACGGTTCCTCCGGCCATGTTGTGCGTGTTTTCAAGGCAGATGAGGCCGGTCTGGGCGCGGTAGTATATCTTCGCACCGATGGCGGGCTTGATCTGGGCCCAGGTGAGGATACCGCGCTCGCCTGCGACGGTGCGGGCCTGGCAGCCGGAGAAGGCGGCGGTCATGGCCATCTCCCAGTCGAGAATGTGCGATCGCGCCTCGCAGATGACCTCCTGGCCATGCTCGGTGTGGAGACGGATGGCGATCTGGTTTCCCATGGTGCCGGTGGGCACGAAGATTGCTGCTTCCCTGCCGAAGATTGTCGCGGCTTCCTGTTCAAGTTGGTTGACGGTGGGGTCTTCGCTGTAGACGTCGTCGCCGACTTCAGCAGCAGCCATGGCTTTGCGCATCGCTGGGGTCGGCTGTGTGACGGTGTCGCTGCGTAGATCGATCATGTGGCTGGTGCGCTCCTGGTAAATAAGTTGTGTGGCTAGACCGCTGCCGAGACCAATACGCGGCTGAAGACTTCGTTTGAGACCATCCGCCCGCGTGGCGTCAGGCGTATTCGCTCGGTATCCATCTCGATCAGGCCGGCGTTCTGCACCTCACGCAACGACTCCATGGCTTCGTGCAGGATTGGCTCGCCGAATTGCTCGCGGAGACCGTTGAGGCTGACGCCTTGATTCAGCCGCAGGCCAAGGAAGAGAGATTCTTCGAAGGCTTCGGTATGGCCGATGATCTCTACTTCGCTTGCGTTCGCAGGTTTCGCAAGCTGATGCAGGCCGGATGGGTTTGCAGTGGCGA
>DATDHL010000114.1:0-2024 GCA_036521575.1 Edaphobacter sp.
AATCCTGTGGCCCTTCGAGCGCAGCAATCGAAGCCACCTGGATCGGCGTAAACGTCCCATAGTCGAAGTAGCTCTTAATCCGCCCCAGCGCTCCAACCAGCTTCTTGTTCCCCACCATGAAGCCCACGCGCCACCCGGGCATGTTGTAACTCTTCGAAAGCGTAAAAAACTCCACCGCAATATCCTTCGCCCCTGGAACCTCAAGGATGCTGGGCGCGCGATAGCCGTCGAACACAATATCGGCATACGCCAGATCATGCACGATATAAATCCCCAGCTCCTTGCAAAGCGCAACAATCCGCTCAAAGAAAGGAAGCTCCACACACTGCGCCGTAGGATTCGCCGGAAAGTTCAGGATCAGCAGCTTCGGCCTCGGCTCCATGCGCGGCAGCTCATACTCCAGAGCAGCCAGCACCTGATCCGCGCAAGCATCCGGTACTGGAATACTCTGCACCTTCGAACCCGCAATCACCGGCCCGAAGATATGAATCGGATAACTAGGATTCGGCACCGCAACCGTATCCGCATCATCCAGCACCGCAAGACACAAATGCGCGATCCCTTCCTTCGAGCCGATCGTCACAATCGCCTCAGTCTCCTGATCGAGATCGACGTTATACCGCGTCTTGTACCAGTTGCAGATTGCCCTGCGCAGCCGCGGAATCCCCCGCGAAAGCGAGTAGCGATGCGTCGCCGTCTTCTGCGCCGCCTCAATCAGCTTGTCGACAATAGCCTTCGGAGTAGCCCCATCAGGATTCCCCATCCCGAAGTCGATAATGTCCTCGCCCCGCTTCCGAGCCGCGGCCTTCAACTCGCTCGTAATGTTGAACACATACGCCGGCAGCCGTGTCAGCCTTCTAAACTCGTCCATCGCGCCCTACTTTGCCCCCAGTAATCGTCTCCATCCATCATGCCATCATCAGCCGAGCAAAACTCCGCACAGTGCCTCACTCGACACCACCCACTACTTCGCCGTAAACACAACCTGCACCGGCAGACTCTTCGGCGGATAGCAAGCCGCATGATCGCAGGCCTGATAATGCAGCACCCCATCCACCGTATGCTGCCCGGCCTCAGCCACCACCGGCAGCTTCACCGTAAACGCGCCCGAATACACATCCAGCTTCTCCGAAGGATCGAAGCTGAAGCTATAACTCGTCCCAACCGGATACTCCACCGTCCCAGCCTTCACACCATCGGCAGGCTTGAACGTCACCTGCGTAGGAATCAGCAACTCCGACTTCGGCGTATGCGAGTTCACATGGAACCCATCCACCACCCGAAAGTGCAGCTCCACAACACTCTTCGCCCCAGCCTTCAACACCTGAGGCTCAGCCGCAAACGTCACATACTGCTTCGGCTTCGGCGCAGGAGCATCCAGACTCCCCATCTGCGCAACCAGCGTCCCACAGCCCACAATCAAACCAGCCAGCATCACCCCAAGCCGCATCACAGCCCACCCGCAATCTGCTTAGTCGGCCCGGCAGCGGTTCCCGAAGCAATCGTCTTCTTGATATTCGCTTCGATCTCATCCTTCGTCCCAAGCCCGGCGGTCACCTCAACCACGACGCCATTCTTGTCCACATAGAACGACATCGGCAGAACATCCAGCCCACCGTAAGCCGTCTGAACCTTCCCATCCGTCAGCAGAATCGGATAGCTCACACCTGTCTTGTGCGCAACCTTCGCAATCGTATCCTTGCCCGCGTCAACATCGTCAGCCAGCCCGAGAATCTCAAACCCCTGCCCCGCATACTGCTTCCGAAACTCCTCAAACCAAGGCATCTCTACCTTGCACGGCCCGCACCACGTAGCCCAGAAGTTCACGAGCACCGGACGCCCCTTGTAGTCGCTCAGCGAGACCTTCTTCCCATCCAGGCTCACCAGCGCAAACCCCGGCGCAGCCTTCCCTCGCAGATGCGGCTCCTCGCCTTCAACAGTCGATTGCCCCCCCGACCCCGCCTTATCCGGGATCAACTCGACCCGATTCTGCTGGGCCTTCTGCATCGCGAGCTTCCGCTCCC
>DATDHL010000115.1:0-8497 GCA_036521575.1 Edaphobacter sp.
ACAGGGATTCTTGGGGGGTGGCGGCGGTGGGTGGTAGGGGTGTTCCTTGACGCACTCGTTGAGGAGGCCAGTCTGCTGGGCGATCTGACTGTTTAGCTTTTCAATCTGGCCCAGGAGGAACGATTTTTGTCCTGGGCTGCGGTCTGAAGTTCTTTCTGGAACGAGGCTACTTCGCTCTTCAGGCCAGTGATTTTGTTGGCGATGGGCTGGCACTCGGTTGAATATCCCGGCATGGAAGCACTCCTTATCGAAGATACCCGGGGGAAGCTACATGGGGATGATACTCCTAAGTGTTGTTGGGGTGTGGTTAAGGCTATTCCACTGGTGAGGGTTTGCCCCAGGAGAAGCGCCGGCCTACGATGCCTTTGATAATGAGGTGGTCGGTGGCTGAGGTGGCTCCCACGCCTACGCCAAGGTTGATCTCCCACTTCGGGGAGACGTTGAGATCGGTGACGGCGAAGAGTTGCTGCTGCTGATTACGGAGCGAATCGAAGCTGCCGAGGCGGCCGAAGTCGCCGTAGTACTCGAAGCCTGCGCTGACCACACGGGTGAAGTCGTAGCCGATTTTGGCTGCGGGAGAGAATCCGAGGCCTTGTTTGACGTCGAGGCCGTGCCAGGTGCGCTCGAGTGCGGGGTTCACGGCGAAGTACCAGCGACCGAGTTGCTTGTCGACGATGGGGCGGATCTCCCAGGTCCAGGTGTCGGGTGAGTAGACGGCGCGCTGGTAACCGACCTCGGTGGAGAGACTGACGCCGACGGGCCAGTGCCAGCTATCGGGAGCGCGGACGCGGGGCGGATGTGGTCGCCGACCCACTGGAAGCCATGGCCATCCTGAGTGCTGGTGAAAACGTAGAAGCCGACTTCGGCCCAGCCGGTGATGCCCTGGGTGACCTCGATGGTCTCGTGGAGTTGATGGTTGGTGGGGTAGACGCCGTCGACTACGTTGTGCTGCCCAGATGTGGTGAAGTTGGAGTGCAGCTCGAGCATCGTGTTTTTTGCGGGGACGGTGTCGGCTCCGTAGACCTGGATCTCGTAGTTGCCTTGGGCGCGCATTGCGGCGATGCCGAAAAAAAGAATGATGAGGGTTGCGAGATGGCTTGTTCGACTCAAGATATTGGGCCCTGGGGTGTGCAGCTATGCATAACGAAAGAGCATCATGAAACCTAGATCCATGTGGTTCTGTTGATGACAGTGAAGCAACGTAAGGCCTGGGTCGTTGGCGGTGAACTCAACGACGGTTTCGGTGCCGGCATCGACGAGGACTGTATCTTTGTCGACGCCACGGGGGTGTGTGGGCGATCCCGGAAGTTGAGTGAAGGTGAAGAGATGACGGTGCAGATGAATGGGATGATCGTCGCGGCTGTGATTCTGGAGGCGCAGACGGTATCGTTGGCCGTTCTGGAGAATGGGTTGCGGGACATTGGGGAAGGACTTTCCGTTGATGGTCCACTGCTCCATTGAACCATGGCCTGTGAACTTTGATGCGAAGACGAGAGGGATCTCATGGATGTCGGAGGATGTTTCGTGTGAGGGTGACTCGGTGGCGAACTGGCGGTAGTTCCAGATTAACTGTTGCGGTTGCTGCCATGTGGGCTTGCCGGTGGCGCCTTCGTACTCGATGATGGTGCCCATGCCGGCGGCCTGGACGTGCTTGCGGACTTCGCCGAGGACCCAGATCCCGGGGTTGTTCATCTCGACGATGGCTGAGACGCGTTCGGCTGGAGCGAGACGTAGCATGGTCACGCTGGTGGGCTGGGGGATGGGGTTGCCATCGAGCGCTATGACCTGGAATGTGTGACCGGCGAGAGCGATCCAGTGCACCTCCGTGGGGCTGGAGTTGAGGACATGCAGGAGGAGGCGCTGGCCTTGCTTCACGCGGATGGGTTCGCCGTAGCCGAGCACGCGGCTGTTGACGGTGGAGATGTCGTAGGTGGGATTCATGGAGCCGTCGTCGCTGCTCGCCAGATGGCCGCGCCAGTCGTGCAGGGCGAGGAACTCTTCGCGATCGTAGCGGCCAGGGTCGGTGAATGGCTCGATGTAGAGGAAGCCGTGCTGACCAGTGTATTGGGCTCGCTTGAGATCGCTACCAGCGAAGGTGTGGGTGTGATACCAGCGGAAGCCGGCGGGCTTGGGCAGCATCTCGTAGCGTGCGGATTGGCCGGGAGGGATCATGGGAGTGCCCTGCTCCATGGCTCCGTCGATTTCAGAGGGTAGGAAGAGACCGTGCCAATGCACGATCTCAGGATTGTCGGTGTGATTGATTACTTCAACAACGGTTTGTTTATTCTCGCGGAGTCGAAGCAGGGGTCCGGGGACCTGGCCGTTGTAACCGATGGTCTTGATGATGTTGCGCGGTGAGGCTTCTACGGTGCATGGGCCAATCTCGAGGGTGTAGTCGGCTGCCTTCTCGGCTCTGGTTGCTTGAGCAAGAGATCCAGCGGCGATTGCCATGCCGGAGTGCTTTACAAATTCTCGACGGGTCCACACGTTGCTAGGCTATCGCATTGTCGTTATGGTTTAGTCGTCGTGATTCCACAATCAGCATCAGGAACGTATCTTCGGCCCGTAGTACAGGGTGATTTTTTACAACGATGACCTTAATTTCAGATAGGAGAGCATGGAAATGAATCCATTTATAGGACAGATTTTGATGGTTGCCTTCAACTTCGCGCCGCAGGGCTGGGCATTATGCAACGGACAACTGTTGCCTATTTCGCAGAACCAGGCTCTTTTCAGCCTTCTCGGAACCTACTATGGCGGCGACGGTAGAACTAACTTCGCGCTGCCGAACCTGCAAGGCCGCGTCCCTATACATCAAGGATCGAATGGTGTCGGCAACTACGTGATGGGCATGATCGGCGGCGTGGAAAATGTCACGCTTCTCGTCAACAACATGCCTTCTCACAGTCATGCGGCGAACTGCAGCACTACGCTGGGACCGAACGCTGATCCCGCCAAGAACTTCTGGGCTGAAGTGAATACGGGCGGCAAACATCCAACCGCCTCACCCGCGTATGCAGCGAGTGCCAATGCGCAGATGGCTCCTACTGCGATTGGTGCTACGGGTGGCAACCAGCCGGTATCGGTGGTGCAGCCGTTTCTCTGTGTCAACTTCATCATCGCGCTGCAAGGCATCTTCCCTGCACGTAATTAAGGCTCATCGTCATCAGGGCACGCGATGGGGATCATCATCAACGCATCGCGTGCCGCTGGATATGGTTGCGGTAATTGCGGAGGAAATCAGGCTACGTCGCGCCAGTCGAGGATGACTTTGCCGGAGTTGCCGGAACGCATGGCATCGAAGCCTTGTTCGTAGTCGCGCCAGTTCATGCGGTGTGTGATCACTTTGGAGATGTCGAGGCCGCTTTGGAGCATGACGGTCATCTTGTACCAAGTCTCGTACATCTCGCGACCGTAGATGCCGCGGATAGTGAGTTGGTTGAAGACGACCTGGTTCCAGTTGATGGAGATGTCTTCGGAGGGGATGCCTAGCATGGCGATCTTAGCGCCGTGGCTCATGTTGGTGAGCATCTCGCGGAAGGCAGACGGATTGCCGGACATCTCGAGGCCGACGTCGAAGCCCTCGTGCATATCGAGTTGCTGCTGTATCTCTTTTAGTGGCGTAGCGCGGGGGTCGACGGCGCGGGTGACTCCTACTTTTTCCGCGAGGTCGCGGCGGTATTGGTTGGGGTCGGAGATGACGACGTAGCGCGCTCCGGCGTGACGGGCTACGGCTGCCGCCATGATGCCGATTGGGCCAGCTCCGGTGACGAGGACGTCTTCGCCGAGGACGGGAAAGGCCAGCGCGGTATGGACGGCGTTGCCGAGGGGATCGAAGATGGCAGCGATCTCGTGGTTGATGCCTGGGGCGTGCTGCCAGATGTTGGACATCGGGATGACGACGTATTCGGCGAAGGCTCCGTCGCGATTGACGCCTACGCCAAGGGTGTGCGCGCAGAGGTGTCGACGGCCGGCGAGGCAGTTGCGGCAGCGTCCGCAGACAACGTGGCCTTCGCCGGAGACGAGTTGGCCGACGGCGAGATCGGTGACGTTGGAGCCGAAGTCGACGACTTCGCCAACGAACTCGTGGCCGATGACTAGGCCCTGGCGGATGGCCGAGCGCGCCCAGGCGTCCCAATCGTAGATGTGGAGGTCGGTGCCGCAGATGCCGGTGTAGAGGACGCGGATCTTTACGTCGTTGATGCCAATCTCGGGTTCTGGGACGTCCTGGAGCCAGAGGCCGCGTTCGTCACGGCTTTTTACGAGTGCCTTCACGGGAGTACCTTTCCTGTCTGGGGTGCAAACAGTGGGTTATCTTGGTCTCGCGCTTCGTGTGATGAGCGTGACCGTCGATTTCATTTTACCTGCTGATGGCTTGGACTGATGGACGACTCGTTCGGAGGTGCGGTGTGATTGGTTATGATTGAGTCTGCGATGACGTTGCACGACGCGGTTGGCTTCCGAGATGGGATCCTGTCACGGTGTAAGCGCGCAGTGGGTTCAGACAGAAGATCGCTGACCGCCGTGCTGGATGCCTCTTCGCAGGACACTCGATGAATCTATATCTTGCGGCTTTGCTTCTCTACTCGGCCTTTCTGATGGGATTGGGCATCTTCATTAGCAGGAGGGTGAAGAGTTCCTCGGATTTTCTGGTGGCGGGGCGGAGCCTTGGTGCGGGACGTTTGTTTGCGACGTTTCTTGCTGCAAATATTGGGGCTGGATCGACGGTGGGGGCCACTGGGCTGGGCTATCGGTTTGGGCTTTCGGCCTGGTGGTGGGTAGGTTCGGCTAGCATTGGGTGTTTTTTGCTGTCACAGACGCTAGGGCCCAAGCTTTGGACGATGGCGAAGCAACATGGGCTGGCTACGCTTCCTGATTTTCTCGAGTTTCGCTATGGCAAGGCCGTGAAAGCAGTGATCGCTATGCTGTTCTGGTGCGGGGCGTTGGCGATTCTTGCGGGGCAGATCATAGCGATTGCATGGATTCTTGATACAGTCGCGGGGATTCCCAAGTGGGAGGGCTGCGTGATTGGCGGCGTTGTCGCGATTGTGTATTGCACGGCGGGCGGTCTGATGTCTTCGGCGTTTGTGAATATGTTTGAGCTGGCGGTGACGATGTCGGGGCTGCTGTTAGCGGTTCCCTTTGCGCTGCATACACTGGGAGGCTGGTCGCATGTGCAGGAACTTGTTGCTGCGCAGAAGGGTGGAACAACAGCAGAGTCGATGTTCAGCATGGTGGGTGCGGGATCGAAGCAGATTTTGGCCTGGATTGCGATTCTTGTGCCGTCGTTTATGGTGTCCCCGGGGCTGGTGCAGAAGGTCTATGGCGCGCGCGATGTGAAGGCCGTGCGGCTTGGTGTTGGGCTGAACTCGTTGGGGCAGGCAGTGTTTGCCTTCGTTCCGGCGGTGCTTGGGCTGTGCGTCCTAGCGGTACTGCCTCATCTTGACAATCCGGAGTTGGCTCTGCCGACTGCCATGAAGCTACTGTTACCGCGATGGCTGGGCGTGTGGACGCTGGCGTCGATCTTCTCGGCTGAGTTGAGCGCGACGGATGCAATTCTGTTTATGCTTTCGACGTCGCTTGCTGTCGATCTTTACAAGACGTTTCTGAATCCGCAGGTATCGCAACGAAGATTGCTGACCGTCAGTCGTGCGGCTTCAGTGAGCGCTGGTGTGCTGGGAGTCATGCTGGCGATTGTGCTGCCTTCGATTATTGCGGCGGTCAAAATCTTTTATGGGTTGATTGCTGTTTCGCTGTTTGTGCCCGTGATTGCCGGGCTTTATTCGCGGCGTGTGCTTTCGTCCGCAGCCCTGACAAGTATTGCTGCTGCTTTGATTGCTACGGTGGCGACGATGCTTCTCACTGGTGGGCGGGGATTGGGATTGTTTTCACCGGAGGCCATTGGGATTACAACGGCTGCTACTGTGATGATCGGGTTTCGCATCTTCTATCCTGACCGTGCTGCGCAAAAAGTATCTTTTGCAGGCGGCACAGATTCTCATTGATGAAAGAGGTTTTCGATGCTTCGTCGTGAATTCACTCGCGCGGTTTTGGGTTTGCCTTTGGGCGCGGCGCTTCCTTCTATGGCATATGAGAACGATGCCGGGCTCGATGCTTTGCCGCAGGGAGGTTCGATTACGGATGTGCCGGGGTTGAAGGCCGGACATCACACGCTAAGCGAACGGCCTACTGGATGCACCGTAGTTTTGTGTGAGGCAGGCGCGACGGCTGGGGTGGACGTGCGGGGCTCTGCACCGGGGACGCGCGAGACGGATTTGCTGTCAGCGACGAACGCGGTCGAGAAGGTACAGGCGATTCTTCTGTCTGGCGGGAGTGCGTTTGGCTTGGATGCGGCGAGTGGTGTGATGCGGTATCTCGAAGAACATCATCTTGGTTACAAGCTTGGAGAACTTGGCGTTGTGCCGATTGTGCCGGCTGCAATTCTGATGGATCTGGGCGTGGGTAACTTCAGGATCCGGCCGAATGCGGAATCGGGTTACAAGGCATGCGTCGCAGCTGGTATTGGGCGTCTCGCTGAAGGCAATGTGGGGGCAGGCGCGGGAGCAACCATCGGAAAGATGTTTGGCCGGGAGTTTGCTATGAAGTCTGGGCTGGGTACGAGTAGCGTAAAGGTGGGTGGAACGGGGATTGTTGTTGGAGCCTTAGTTGCGGTAAATGCCATAGGTGATGTGGTGCGGCCTGAGACCGGAAAAATCATCGCCGGTGCAAGGACTGAAGGCGACAAGGGTTTTCGCGACTCGATGAACGCAATGATGAACGGTTATGAGGTTGTTACGCAGGGTGGGGCGAATACTACGATTGGAATCGTTGCAACGAATGCGCCGTTCAACAAGACACAGATGACAAAGATTGCGCAGATGGCCCACGATGGCTATGCCCGCGCCATCAATCCGGTACACACGATGAGCGATGGGGACACGATCTTTTCGCTGTCGACCGGGACGACGAACGTGAAGGCGGATGTTTCGGCCATTGGCGCGATTGCCGCTGTAGTGATGTCGCGGGCGATCGTGCGGGCTGTGATGCAGGCAACCAGTCTTCCAGAGTTCGGGCTGCCTGCTTATCGGGACTATGTTGGCCGACGCTAGAAGTCTTCGTGAAAGGCCACCTCTCCTGCCACTGCGACCTGGTAGGCGGAGACGCGGCGCTCGAAGAAGTTTGCTAACTCTTGCACGTCTTGTAGTTCCATGAACGCGAACGGGTTCTTCGATCCGAAGATTGGTTTCATGCCCAGGCGAACGACTCGCGAGTCGGCTACGTACTCGAGGTATTGGCGCATCTCGCGTACGGAGAGCCCGGCGACGCCGCCTGAGAGCAGGTCTTCGGCGAATTGCAGCTCGCAGACAACGGCTTCCTTCATCATCTCGACCACTTCGCTTTCGAGTTGCGCGTCGAAGAGTTCTGGATGTTCGGCGCGGACGACGTTGACTACTTCGAAGGCGAATTCGAGATGGCAACTTTCATCGCGAAAGACCCAGTTGGTTCCTGCGGCGAGGCCGTTGAGGAGACCACGTGAGCGCAGGAAGTAGACGTAGGCGAATGCGGCGAAGAAGAAGAGACCTTCGATGCAGCCTGCGAAACAGATGAGATTAAGTAAGAATTGTCTGGATTCGGTGGGGGTGCGGAGTTCGTCGAGCCTCTGGATTGAGTCCATCCACTTCATGCAGAACTGCGCCTTCTTGGTGATGGAAGGGATGTTCTCGACTGCGGCGAATGCGGCTGCACGGGCGTCGGGGTCGGGGACGTAATTGTCGAGCAGCGTCAGGTAGAACTGTACGTGCACTGCCTCTTCAAAGAGCTGGCGGGAGAGGTAGAGGCGTGCCTCGGGAGAGTTGATGTGCTTGTAGAGATTGAGCACGAGGTTGTTTGAGACGATGGAGTCGCCGGTTGCGAAGAAGGCGACGAGGCGCTGGATGAGATGGATCTCGGCTGGTGTGAGGCGGGAGCGCAGGTCTACTAGATCGGTCGAGAAGTCGACTTCTTCGACGGTCCAGGTGTTGCGGATGCCATCTTTGAACATGTCGAAGAAGATGGGGTAGCGCATGGGGCGAAGGGTGAGCGAGAGGCCTGGGTCGAGGATAGAGGTGGATGATTGAGTGGGCATGATGATTCTCCGTTACTGGCAGGCTTCGCAGGATTCAGGGTTGTCGAGTGAGCAGCTGACGTTCGCGCTCGCAGAGATGTCGATGGATTCGCGGCTGGCCACGACTGTGGTTTTGGCGATTCTGGTCGCGGGGCGCGAACGCAGATAGTAGGTGGTCTTGATACCGCGCTTCCATGCGTACATGTACATAGAGCTGAGACGGCCGATGTTTGGCGATTCGGCAAAGAGATTAAGGGATTGGCTCTGGTCGATGTAGGCTCCGCGTTCGGCGGCCATGTCGATGAGTGAGCGCATGGGGACCTCCCATACGGTGCGGTAGATGAGTTTGACTTCGTCGGAGATCTCGTTGATCTTCTGGATGGAGCCTTCGGC
>DATDHL010000116.1:0-2577 GCA_036521575.1 Edaphobacter sp.
AGACGCTGATCCGCCACCGTAAGTGCTAGGCAGGTTGATGTTCTGGTTACCTGAAATATCGACACCGTGGTTGCCAACGTAGGCTAGCTGCATCGAGAAGCTACCGGGCAACGCTTGCTGAACGGCAACATTCCACGATATGACATACGGGTTTTTATAGTTCTGCGGAATGTAGAAGTAGTTTTGGCTTATAAGAGTCGAGGTAATTGCCGGGATGATGCCGTTGGAAGGAATGGGAATGGGAACGGGCGCAGGAAAGCCAGCCTGGAAGGTAGCAGTCGTCACACCATCGCCAAGCACAGCCGGCGTGAAAGAAGAGGAGCCAGTTGGATTGTAGGCATTGTTGGCGCGAACGGGATAGTTATAGGCGTAATTGTTGTCCGGAAATGGTGTGAAGCTGACACCTAAGCCAGCACGAATAACGGTGTTGTCCGTCGCGCGATAGGAGACGCCCGTTCGTGGGGCGAAATATTTGTATTGGGTAGTGAGCCCCATATTCGAGGGATTGCCACCGACGCCAGCCAACACAAGATTGTTCCCGATCGGATCGTAGTTCGAGAAGCCACTGGGAATTTTGGGGGTAGCGGGTGGGTAGAACTCCCAACGGAGACCGAGGTCAACGGTCAGCTTGGGCGTAACCTGCCATTTGTCGCTGGCGTAGGCGAAGAACCACCACTGACGATAGGCCGGGAAGAATGTATTCAGGTCGCGGCCAACCTGGCTCGGAACATCAAGCAGGAAGCTGGCCATATCGTTAGCTACGTTCGTCTTAGCACCTAAGTTGGAGGTCTGATTCTCGGAGAAGGTATACAGGCCGCGGGGGCTGAAGGTCTGGTCCTGCAGAAGATCGTCACGCACGCGACGGAGGTCGACACCGGCCTTTATTGTGTGATTATGAATGACCTTGGTCCAATTGTTTACGATATCGATATTAGATTCGGCGCGGATCCAGGGAACCGATGGTGAGTAACCGATGATCGGATTGGAAAAGCCTCCATTGAGTGTGATGCCTACTTGTCCACTGGTGAATGGCTGGCCACTGATATTGACACCGGGGATACCAAGGGTGGTCGCATCATTGGAGCCGTAATCGCTTGGCTGCGCAGAGTTATGCAAGTGGGCGACACCAAACCGGACTTCAGTAAACAGTGTTGGCGAAAAGACGTGATCATAGTTCACGCCGGTGCTGTAAGAGTTTTGGGTTCCTTTGGCTTCGAAACCACCGCCTCCAGCCGGACCACCCAGGAAGGGCCCGAACGCGGGCGCCTGGAAGGTCAGGACGCGTTGATAGCTGTAGCGTCCACTGAGGTGATTTCTTTCGTTCAAGGTGTAGTCGAGCTTGATGTCGAAACTATCCGTGCCCTTGGTGAAGGGGAGATTGGTGACGTAGTTATTTGTGGGTGAAGCGATGTTGGACTGGTTCTGATTCGGTTGAGCTACCTTTCCCAAGGCCTGCAGAATGTTCAACGAGACCTGATTGACTCTGCTGTAGGGAATTTGATTGTTTACAAACTTAGCTCGGGGACTTCCTGCAGATCCATCGCCGGTGGCAGGGTCATAAATCTGTCCAGTACCATCGGCCTTCAGCGGTGCACTGAGGTCAATAAAGCCATTGTTGTTGGTGTAAAAGACAGGCGGCGGAATTGTGAGGGTATTGGAGACGGCCTCGTGATCCGAAGTGCGCAGATAATCTCCAAAGAAAAAGAGCTTGTCCTTGATAATCGGGCCGCCGATGCTGCCACCGAAGTAGTTGTAGGAGAGATGACCAAGCGGGCCACCGAAATAGGATCGCGCATTGACGGCGCTGTTCTGGATAAATTCAAACGCCGAGCCGTGGAAAGCATTTGCTCCCGACTTGAGGGTGACGTTGGTGACTGCGCCCGTGGCACGGCCCAGTTCGGCTTCGAAGTTGTTCGTGGAGATATCGACAGCCTGAATGGCTTCTGCCGGCGGAATAATAATTTGCAGAAGGCCGGTGCGCTCGTCATCGTCGATACCTTCGATCTGATAGAGGTTACCCTGCCGGGGCAAGCCATTAACCTCAGTCTGCAGGGAGCTCTGAGCATTGAAAAACTGAGAGTGCTGAAAAGTCGCAGGAGCAGTTCCGGGAACCAGGTTGAGCAAAGACTGGAAGTTACGGTTCGTGCCAAGGGGTAAATCAGCAACTTCGCGCGACTCAATCTTGGTGCTGATGTCGGCACGATCGGTCTGGAGCATAGGGGGTGCAGTCGTGACAAGAACGGTCTCGGAGACGCTGCCGGTCACCATATCGATGTCGACGCGAGTGGAGGAGTTACTGAGCACGTCGATGTTTTGATGTGTGTCCTTCTTGAATCCCGCGGCCTCTATGACAACTGTGTAGGTGCCAGGCTTCAGATCAGGAAAGGTGTAGTTGCCGCTGTCATTCGTGACGGTTTGATACACGACGCTGGTCGCAGTCTCGGTGGCCGTTACCTTTGCTTTTGCGATCGTGGCGCCGCTAGGATCCGACACCGTGCCCAGAAGAGTTGCGCTCACAGCCTGGCCGTATAGAAGGGACGAAGAGCTCAGGAGAAGAAGGATAGCGACATAGCTGAA
>DATDHL010000117.1:0-5227 GCA_036521575.1 Edaphobacter sp.
CGCGACCACCCTCCCCTGTGTCTCCTCACTCGCAGCCGAGCCCTCCTCGCAAGGCCGCACCATTCTGCCGATGAACCGCGGCTGGCGCTATCACCCCAGCAAAGTCGACGGTGCTGAGGCCGTCACCTTCAACGACGCCTCCTTCGAAACCGTAGTCATTCCTCACACCAACATCAAGCTGCCCTTGCACAGCTTCGACGACAAGATCTACGATTTCGTCTCCACCTATCGCCGCCGCTTCAAAACACCCGCTGCCGCAAAGGGTAACCGCGTCTTCATCGACTTCGAAGGCGCCATGACCGCATCCACCCTCTGGATCAACGGCGTCTCCCTCGGCGAATACAAAGGCGGCTTCACTCCCTTCACATTCGAGCTCACCGAGCATCTCAAGCCCACCGGAGAAAACGTTCTCGTGGTTCAACTCGACTCCACCGAACGCGCCGACATCCCGCCCTTCGGCAACGAGATCGACTACCTCACCTTCGGCGGCATCTACCGCGAGGTCTCCGTCCGCATCGTCCCGCAAACATACATCGACAACATCTTCGCCCGCCCGCAAGATGTCCTCAGCGGCAAGCCCGGCCTCGACGTCGACTGCTTCCTCGCCGGCAAAGCCGCAGCCGACCTCACCCTCGAAGTCGAGCTTCGCGATGGCGACCGAAGCGTAGCGAAGGCAACTCAGTCCGTCACCTTCACGCCCGGAACCGATCCAGACGCCGCAGCAAATCCCACCACCCACGCCCCTGTCCACGCTAGCACCCAAACCATCCACGATCCCGCACGCCAAACCGTCTCACTCAAATCAATCGACGGCATCAAGCTCTGGGATCTCGAAAACCCGCAACTCTACACCGTCCACGTCCGCCTACTGCAATCCGCCAAACCCATCGACAGCGACACACGCCGCATCGGCTTCCGCGAGGCCACCTTCACCGATCACGGCTTCTCGCTCAACGGAAAGATCGTCAAGCTGCGCGGCCTCAACCGCCATCAGACCTTCCCCTTCGTCGGCCAGGCCATGCCAGCCCGCGCACAGCGCCAGGACGCGAAGATCCTTCGCCACAACCTGCACTGCAACCTCGTCCGCACCTCGCACTATCCGCAATCGCGCCACTTCCTCGACTGCTGCGACGAGATCGGCCTCCTCGTTCTCGAAGAGATCCCCGGCTGGCAGCACATCGGCGACGAGCCCTGGAAGCAGGTCGCCATCGACAACGTCGGACGCATGATCCGCCGCGACTGGAACCACCCCGCCATCATCCTCTGGGGCGTCCGCATCAACGAGTCACGCGACGACCACAGCTTCTACACCCGCACCAACGCCCTCGCGCATCTCCTCGACACCACGCGCCAAACCGGGGGCATCCGCTACTTCCAGGAGTCCGAATTCCTCGAAGACGTCTTCACCATGAACGACTTCGGCTTCCCCCTCAAAAAGCCCAACCACCCCCGCTACCTCAACACCGAGTTCGTCGGCCACACCTTCCCCACCAAAACCATCGATGACGACGAGCGCCACCGCGAGCACACTCTTCGCCACGCCCGCATCCACAACCAGATCGGCTCCGATCCGCAGTACTCCGGCGGCATCGGCTGGTGCGCCTTCGACTACAACACCCACGCCAACTTCGGCGCAGGCGACCGCATCTGCTACCACGGCGTCACCGACATCTTCCGCGAGCCCAAGCCCGCCGCCGGCTTCTACAAATCCCAGTGCGACCCCTCCGTGGAGATCGTCCTCGAGCCCGCCTTCCACTGGGCCAATAGCGACGAGGCCACAAGCTTCACCCAGGCCGTCGTCTGCTCCAACTGCGATCACCTCAAGTTCTACATGCGCAACGAAGGCGACGAGTCCGCAGAATGGAAGCTCATCGCGGAACTCGATCCCGACAGCACTGAGTTCCAACACCTCGCCCACCCACCCTTCATCCTCGACCGCCGCCATCTGAAGACCGAGCAGCGCCACGGCTGGGGAGACCTCCGCATCGACGGCTACATCCAAGGGAAGCAAGTCATCTCCAGAAGCCTCTCCGGCAGCGGAGCCGACCGCAAATTCGCCCTCGTCCCCGACGACACCACCCTCGCAGCCGACGGAGCCGACAGCACCCGCGTAGTCTTCCGCGTCACCGATGAGTTCGGCGCCATCCGCCCCTTCGCCAACGACCCCATCATCTTCAAGCTCGACGGCCCCGCCGACCTCATCGGCGACAACCCCTTCGCCCTCATCGGAGGAACCGGAGCCGTCTGGATTCGTGCGAAACAACAACCCGGCACCGTCCGCCTAACCGCAACCCACCCACGACTGGGCACCCAAACCATCCAGATAACCCTCACAGCTGCCCCCGCAGAACAGGTATAGCCGCTACTATTCTGGTGCCCCATTCATGCGCGCAATTTGCGCATGAGTGGGACATTCGCGCGAAGGCGCGAACCGTTCTCCTCTGCCATCCCAACACGTTGTCCACAGCAGCACATCTAGACTGAAAGCTGCATGCCCCACTGGACCCAGCTTCCGAAGCACCTGCACGCCCTCGCCGCCGCTACCCCCGGCTCGGTCCTGCTGCAAACCTCACGCTTCGACGCTGAAAACCACCATAGCTACCTCTTCCTCCACCCCATCCAAACCATCTCTGCCCAGTCTCTCGCCGAAATCCCCGACCTCTTCCGCCGAATCGAGCTCGCCCTCGCGCAGGGCCATCACGTTGCAGGATACCTAAGCTACGAGTGCGGATATCACTTCGAGCGATTCGAAGAGCCTCCGTTATCGCCGCAGCTCCCGCTCGCCTGGTTCGGCGTCTATTTGCATCCCCTCAGCTTCGATCACATCCGAGGCTCTTTCGAAGGCCCCGCGCCCGATCTCTCCGGTGTTACCTCGCCTCACACAATCCCCGATACTTTCGCTGCGAACGCCCAGCTCACCATCACGGAAGACGAATACAGCGCAAAGATTGAGCGCATCAAGAACTACATTGAGGCGGGCGACACCTACCAGGTCAACTTCACCGACTCTGTCACGGCTCACACTCCACTTTCGTCCGCGCAAGCCTTCGCCGCGTTGTCGGCCTCGCAACCTGTCTCCTACAGCGCCCTTATCAACCTGGCGACACGACACATTCTCTCGTTCTCGCCCGAACTCTTCTTCCGCATTGCAAACGGCCGAATCAGCACACGCCCGATGAAAGGCACCATGCCGCGCGGCCTCGATCTTACGGAGGACGGGCAGCAAGCCAACCGGCTCCAAAGCGATGAAAAGAATCGTAGCGAGCACGTTATGATCGTCGATTTGTTGCGCAACGATCTTGGCCGCATCTGTGCGTCCGGCAGCGTCCACGTCGATGACATCTTCTCCATCGAGCGCTACGCAACCCTCTTGCAAATGACCTCGACGATCTCAGGCACGCTACGCCTCGGCCTTCGCTACTACGACATCTTCCGCGCACTCTTCCCCAGCGGATCCATCACCGGCGCGCCAAAGATCCGCACCATGGAGATCATTCGCGAACTTGAGAGTCATCCACGCGGCGTCTACACCGGAGCCATTGGCCATATCGCGCCCAACGGTTCAGCCACATTCAACGTCGCCATCCGCACACTCGTGCTCGAGCAAGGTGTGGCTCACATGGGTGTTGGCGGCGGCATCGTCGCCGACTCGGTCGCCGCCAGCGAGTATCGCGAATGCCTCCTCAAAGCCAGCTTCCTCACCCGCGTGCGCCACGACTTTCAACTCATCGAAACGATGCTCTGCAACAATGGCAGCATCACCCTGCTCAGTCTCCACCTCGACCGGCTCGAATCATCAGCACGCTACTTCGACTTTATCTTTGATCGTCCCGAAGCCGAAACCCGCATCACGGACTACACAAACCAGCTCCCCACAAATGAGCGGCACCGAATCCGTCTCCTCCTCAACTCTATCGGCAACCTAACCCTCACCCACACACCTCTTACTCCCGAAGAACCGCCAACCCTAACCGTCCGCATCTCCACCGAACGCACCCACTCCACCGACGTCTTCCTCCGCCACAAGACCACCCACCGCGACCTCTACGAGCGCGAGCTAGCCAAAGCCCGCTCCGAAGGCTGCAACGAAGTGCTCTTCCTCAACGAACGCAACGAACTTACCGAAGGAGCCATCAGCAACCTCTTCCTCCAGCGCGAAGGCAAGCTCCTCACCCCACCCCTCGCCTCTGGAGTCCTCCCCGGCATCCTCCGCCGCCACCTCCTCGAAACCGACCCCACAACCGAAGAGCGCATCCTCACCCCGCACGACCTCGACACCGCCGAAGTCATCTTCCTCTGCAACTCCGTCCGAGGCTTACGCCGCATCAGCAACCTCATCCGCTCGATTTAAACTGGATACCATTTACAGAGTCGCCGTCCGCGGCGATGATGGATCGTTCCATCGCAGTACGGGAGAGTAATGTCCACAACCACAGCGACCGCCGCCTCACCCTTCGTCCTCCTACCCAGCTCCCACGCGCGCTACAACGAAAAATTCCCCGCCGCCGCCGACCTCGAGCACGCCCTCCGCGAAAAAATCCGTGGCGAAGTCCGTTTCGACGATACCTCCCGAGCCCTCTACGCCACCGACGCCTCCAACTACCGCCACATCCCCATCGGCCTCGTCCTCCCACTCGACGAAGCCGACGTCATCGCCACCGTCGAAATCTGCCGCCACTTCAACGCCCCCCTGTTGTCACGCGGCGGAGGCACCTCGCTCTCCGGTCAGGGCTGCAACTTCGCCGTCATCCTCGACTTCTCGAAGTACATGAACAAGATGGGCCCGGTCGACCCCGTCTCCCGCACCGTGCACGTCCAGCCCGGCATCGTCCTCGACCGCGTCCGCGAAGCCGCCGAAAAATTCGCCCTCACCTACGCACCCGACCCTGCCACGCACAGCCGTTGCACCATCGGCGGCATGATCGGCAACAACTCCTGCGGCATCCACGCCCTCATGGGCGGCAAAACCGTCGACAACGTCCACTCCCTCGACATCCTCCTCTACGACGGCACCCGCATGACCGTCGGCCCCACCACCGAAGCCGAACTCACCGCCCACATCGCCGTCGGAGGCCGCACCGGCCAAATCTACGCCGAGCTCAAGCGCCTCCGCGACACCTACTCCGCCCTCGTCCGCGAAAAATTCCCCAACATCCCCCGCCGCGTCTCCGGCTTCAACCTCGACGAGCTCCTCCCCGAAAGCAGCTTCAACGTAGCCCGAGCCCTC
>DATDHL010000118.1:0-2356 GCA_036521575.1 Edaphobacter sp.
TATACGCAGTTGACCGTGGGGCAGGTGCAGCGGGTGTATGACGAGACGCATCCTCGGGCGAAGTAAAGTGCGTGGATTTTTCGTCAGTGAGTGGAGCTTCTGGAAGGTGTAGTGATCAGGTGCGGCGGCAGGGCTGGCCAATTTGGGTGAGGCGGTCAAGGATGGCGTTGGGTGGGTTGGAGCGGCAGAGGGCTTCGTGGGCGTCTTTGCTGTCGCGGTCTTCGCGTTCGATGAGGGTGAGGAGCCAGGTGAAGGCTTCGTCCTGACGGGTGAGGGCGATGGCTGAGAGGAGTGCGGTGCGGAACCATGGATCGCGGCTGTGGGCGAAGGATTCTTTGAGTACGGCGAAGGCTTCGGGAGTGCGGGCTTCTGCGATGGCGATGGCGGCTTCGGCGGCTGCGTCGTCTTCGTGAGGGAGGAATTTAGCGGCCCAGGGGATGGCGCTGGGGCCTTCGATGTGGAGGACGCCGCTGTAACAGGCTCCGAGGAGTTCGGGTTCGTCGCTGGCGAGCTCGGCGCGGAGACGGAGCAGGAGCATGGCGGCATCGGAGCCGACCTGTTCGACGGCGCGGGCGGCGTTGACGCGGACGCGGAGTTCTTTGTCGGCGAAGAGCTCGGTGAGGAGAGTGAGGAGGCGGGTGCTGTTGAGGCCGCGGCATTGGACGAGGGCGAGGGCACAGGTGCTGCGGAGATTTCCTGCGGTGTCGGAGCTGCCGCCCCAGACGGATTCGAGCTGGATGTGGCGCATGCCCTGGAGGAAGAGCTCGTGCTCCTGGTATTCGAGGGTGGCGAGGGCTTTGGCGATTGCGTTTTTTGCCCAGCACTGCGGATCGGTTTTGATGGGGTTGTCGAGGAAGCGGGTGAAGGCGGTCGCGAGGTCGGGAGTGAGTGCGGACAGAGATAGGTCGGCGGCGAGCTTTGCAGCCTTCGAGACGAGATAGTTGTTGCGATGCTGCAGGGCTTTGCGGAGGCCGGATTCGGCGGCGTCTGATGGAGCGGTTCGCAGAGATTCGAGGGCTGCGGCTTGTTGTTCGACGTCGCGAGCGGAGGCCATGACTTAGTAGCGAGGGATGGTGGCGTCGATGGAGCGGGACCAGCCGTCGATGCCGCCGGCGAGGGACTGGACGTGGTCGAAGCCCTGATTGCGCAGCCACATGGTGACGCTGAGGGAGCGTGCTCCGTGATGGCAGAGGACGACGATGGGGGCGTCGGGGTCGAGCTCCTGGTGGGCGCGGGAGGCGACTTCGCCCATGGGCATCAGGAGAGAGTTGGGGAGATGGGCGGATTGATATTCCCAGGGTTCGCGGACGTCCAACAGAAGAGGGGCGTTGGGTTGCTGGCGGAGTTCGGCGAAGGACTGGGGCGAGATTTCTGGCTCAAGCATGGGTTTAAGGATAGCGCAGGGATGCCGGGCTCGAGCAGGGGACTAGGAAGTCGGGGCAAGTAAGTAGACAATAGAAGGTGAAGAATATTGCAGAGTCGGGGCGCTGCCGCGTTTTTGTGCGGTTTGGTGCTGAATTTGTTTGGGTTACGCCTCATAACCGTGGTTGAATGGGCCGCATCATACGGATATCACCTTGATCTGCGGTCATGAGTTTGGAATGGAAGGGTGATTGCCTTGGAAAAGGTGTTGATTGTCGAAGATGAAGTTCATGCACGCAGTGGCCTGACGGAGCTGATCGAGAGCTGGGGCTATCGCGCGGAGAGCGCCGCCGATGGGGCGGAGGGGCTTGAGCGCGCCGTCCAGTGGGGGCCGTCGATTGTGGTGACGGACCTGAAGATGCCGCGGATGGATGGGATGGAGCTGTTGGAGCGGATCGGTGAGCTGCCGCAACGGATTGCTGTGGTGATGCTGACGGCGCAGGGGTCGATTGATTCGGCCGTGGAAGCGATGCGGATGGGGGCGTATGACTACATCCCCAAGCCGGTGGACCCGGTGCGGCTGCGGACGATTCTGCTGAATGCGAGCCGGCAGCATGAGGCCGATGTAGCCACGGAGGTGTCGCAGCGCGAGGTTCGGAAGTCGGATGGGGTGGGGGCGCTGGTCGGGTCAACGCCGAAGATGAAGGAGATTTTTTCGTTGATTGAGCGGGTGGCTCCGTCGAATGTGAGCGTGCTGGTGACGGGGGAGAGCGGGACTGGTAAGGAGCTGGTGGCGCGGGCGCTGCACGATCTGAGCGGGCGGCGGGGCAAGCCGTTTGTTGCGGTGAACTGTGCGGCGATTCCGGAGACGCTGATCGAGAGCGAGATCTTTGGGCATGAGAAGGGCGCGTTTACCGGGGCTGTGGAGCGCAGGGCGGGGTGCTTCGAGCTGGCTGAAGAGGGGACGCTGCTGCTGGACGAGATCGGCGAGATG